>JASLDA010000157.1 GCA_030151745.1 Chitinophagaceae bacterium
GCCGGGCAATACGTCATCCGGGTGTATTCAAAGGAGCTCGGCTATACCGGCACCAAGACCATCATCAAGCAATAGGCAGGATCATTCAGCCTCTGGTACCCAATCGACGTCAGACCTTTTGCGGCTCCATCCCGGACGGGGGAATGCCCCCGGCGCTTAGACCGAGCTCTTAGCAACGACTTCGGCATAAAAAGCCATCCTCATCGGGTGGCTTTTTTTATTGCCCGGCAGTTCCGGCGGGGTGAGAAAATGGCATACATAAATTTCCGTATCTGGGGAAGCGGGTGCCCGGCCCGGTGGAGCCGGATTATAGCTAAATCCGGTTATGTATTGATCTTCAGCCCGCCCCGATATTCCGCCCGGAAGGCATGGTGTTGTCGCACTGAATAGCTCATAGTGGCGCGGAACCTGCATTTCCGCTGCCATCATACCCGGGCTTACTCCGGCCGAATTCCATTTTACTTACTGCATTTTCCCGCTTGCATTCCTATGCCGTCCGGCAGGGGCGGTACATGAGGCATCGCCTTCAGGCAGTGCAGTGATTTTACCGTCAGCAACAATCCCTTTTTCCATGAAACAATTATCCACTCCAGAATCGCCCGACATCCGTTCCCGGGTATCCCGTAAAATCCTTGCCTGCCTTTTAACGATCTACCTGTTCCTACTTGCATCGGCAGGCAGTTCTGCGCAGTCCATAACTATCTCGGGCACCGTGTATGACGATTCCGACGGCGGGACCATCTCGGGCACGCCGATCTCGAAAGTCGACAATCAGCAGCTGTACGTTTACCTCATCGATTCCACCAATACGGTAGTGGATGCGGCCGTCGTCAGCGAGCTGAATGGCTCGTTCAGCACCACGGGTGTCGCATACAGCAACTATAACGTCGCGCTCAGCAGCAATGTCCAGCCTATCGGGACCTCGTATCCGAACCTGGGGCTCCCGGATAACTATGTGCCGACCGCCGAGGGCACAACCAGCGCCGGGGACGGGACGCCGGATTTCGCCGTCGCGATCAACAGTGCCTCCGGCATCGTCATCAACTACGCGATCGATGCGCGGCCCGAAGGATATGCCTATGCGATCCAGCGACCGACGTATGATTCGCTCCGGAGGATCATCATTCCGCCGAACGCATTCGGCGGCCAGGACCTCGAAGACGGGATATATGCTACCGGGCTGACGGGGCGCCGGATCGATCTGTACCAGGCCACCGGGGGACTGCTCTATTACTACGACACACTGATATCGTTCAGCTCCGCGAGCACGGCGACCCGTATAGTCAATTTCCAGTCGTCGGCCCTGCGCTTCGTCGCGACCAGCTCCACCATACGCGCATTCGCATACTCGATCGTGGACAATGCCGGCGTAGTGGAGCTGGTGCCGAATTCCGTATCGATCGGAGCTCCTCTGCCGATAACGCTGACCCGGTTTTACGGAGCGCCCGAAGCAGCAGGGAACGAGCTGTTCTGGCAAACGGCGACGGAAAGCAATTCTGCCGGGTTCGAGCTTCAGCGTTCCCGTGACGGGCAGTCGTTCATAAAGCTCGCTTACATACCCTCCAGGTCGGAGAATGGCCGCAGCCTGCAGCCTTTGGATTACAGCTTCACAGACGGCAGCGTGACGGAGCTGCAGGCGGGGCCTGTTTACTACCGGCTCCGCCAGATCGACCGGAGCGGAGAAAGCACGATCAGCAACACGGTCGTCATGGCCGGGGGAAAATCGCAGGAAGGCTTCAGGCTTGCTGCATTTCCCAATCCCTGCTCATCGGCGGTCTCGCTTGATCTCGGGGATGAAGGAAGCGCGGCAGACCTGCTGCTCACGCTATCAACCGCATCGGGGCAGCTCGTCCGGAAGTATACATACCATACCGGGACGGGACACGTAAGCACCTCCCTGGATCTGAGCGCCTGCAACGACGGCCTGTACTTCCTGCATGTCGTCGCTTCGAACGGGACGGCCCGGTCCTTGCCGCTGGTGATACGGAAATAAAAGGCTGCCGGGTACGGCGACCGTCACGAACAAAGCGCCCCGGGGTATTTCCGGGGCGCTTTGCATTTCCGCTTTCGACAGTCATGTGATACAGGCGAGAACCCGATTGCAATGAAGCATGACAGCCCCGCGCTATATGGCCCTGCGTTGCAAAAGCTGACCGAATGGGCCCGTTCAAGAAACGGTCGGAAGTTTTAAGCAAATAAAACCCGACTTCGATATTGATGGAAATTCTGTATCTCTTCCCCCGGCTGCGCCCGAGGGAACAACGAATCGCCCACAGGGCTTGCCGGCACCCGCTATCAGCCGTTGAACTGGCTCAGCCGCCATCCCAGCGTAAGCATGAAGTACCGGCGAAGCCCGTCGTAGCGGTTATCCGTGATCGTCGTTCCGCTCACGATCCTGCTGATCCGCTCGTTCTGATCCAGCAGGTCGAAACCCTGCAGGCGGACCGATGCCGCCTTTCGCTTCGCGAACTGATATTCGATATACAGGCTCAGGATGTCGGGGCTGATATTGGTGGCTCCGCCATACCCCGAATTGATCTGCTTGTCGTATGCATAGCCGAGAAAGAGATCCTTCCTGAAGAACACGCGGCCATTCACGCTGAAAATAAAGGTCCTGGTATCCGTCCTGATAACTTCGGATCCGTACACGGCTTCGGTGCGGTTCAGGGAATAGCCTGCATGGAGCGCCCCGTCCAGGACGTTCGCGATATCCGCCTGCAGCTTTATATCGGGCTGAAGCCTCCAGCTCTGGCCTTTGCTCCGCTGGAGATCCGTGTACGCGATGTTGTTGTCGAAGCTTCCGCTCAACCCGGCCGATGCGGTGAAGCGCCTCGAGCTGAAGGGCCTGGAAACGGTGGCGTTCCCTGAAACCCGGTAAAAGCCGTTGTCGTTCAGGTAAGTCGTAGTGCGCGAGGTGCTCCTGGGATCGTTGAAGACGCTGTTGACGATCTTGTTCAGGGTCTTGTCATAGGACAGACTGGTAAACAGCGTATTTCCGCTTTCACGGTCCGAGGCATTGTAGGATACCGATACCCGGTTCGAGAACTCCGGCTTCAGGTTCGGATTGCCCACTATGATATTGCTCGGGTTCGTGCTGTCGACCAGGGGCTGCAACTTCTGGAAGTCGGGCTCGGTATAATTGCCGTTGTAGCCGAAATTGAGCGTCCGCATCTCGCCGAGCCGGTAGAAGATCCGCGCGGCCGGAGCCCAGTTCGTATTCCTTGTATGCGTCTCCTGCGCGCGCGCGCGGCTGAAGCCATCCAGCCGCGAGGGCTGCATCACGAGGCCCAGCGTGTAGTTGAACCGCTCGTATTTCGACTGGATGTTGAGGCTGTAGCGGTTTACCAGGAAGGTCGATCGATAGTCGCTGCTCAGGCCGGGGTTGGGTGTTTCATTGCCGGCGCCGCTATCCACGTCGAAGACATCCCGCTGTCGGACCACCTCCTCGTAGCCGACGGAATAGCCGAGCTCGGCAACCGTATTGGTCCACAGCGGCTCGGTATAGGAGAGCGACAATCCCGCCTTGTGCCGGCCGGAGCTCGTTTCCTGCCGCTGGCGCTGATGGCTGAATTCGATGAGCGGCTGCACATAGCTGGAATCGGCGCCGGCGGAATCGATATCCGTGAGGAAGTTGTTCACCTGGTTATGTTCGGCAGACCGGCTGTTGTCCCAGGTACCGTTGACATTCAGGTTGCGTCCCTTCCTGGCGAACTTGTGATTGTACAGCAGGTTCGCCGCCATCGCCGCGTTCGTCGTATTCAGGTCCCCGAGGTTCCGGGTATCCGTAAAGAAACGCTTGCGGCTGATCGTCGAATATGAGGAACTGGAGTTCCGGGAGTCCGAGAGCGAGCCCGTCGTAGACAGTTTCAGCAGGCTTTTGGGCGACGCGGCATATTCCATCGTCCAGTTGATCCGGTGCATCGTCGAGCTTGTATGCGCGGTGCTGCTTCGGTTCGTGGTCCGGATATCCAGCGGATTGAGATCCTGCTGGTAGCTGAGACTGGAAACATCCGTCTTTACCGCTGACAGGTTGTAGCTTCCATAGACGGTAAGCTTCTCGCCCCATTTGTCCCGGTAGTTCAGCCCTGCGGAGTAGGTCCTTGTTATACCCGGCGCAGCGGCGGCTTGCGGCATGCCGCTTTTCCCGGACCCGTTCAGCGCGTCGGGACTCAGGGTCGTATTGTTGGCGGAGCCTATGAAGGAGATTTGCCGTTTGTCGCGGAACCGGTTGACCGAGAGCGTCGCCAGGTACCGGTCGTCGGTTCCGGCCCCCAGCAGCAGGTTTCCGAAATCCCCTTTGTTCTTTGCCTTCCTGGTATTGATGTTGATGATTTTCTGCGGCTCGCCGGTTTTTATTCCCGTGAGATTTGCCTGATCACCGTAATCGTCGATGATCTGGATATTGCGTACGATCTCTGCGGGAAGATTCTGCGTCGCGGTCCGGATATCGCCGGCGAAGAATTCCTTCCCGTTCAGCAGCACCTTTACGATGGTCTTGCCCTGCGCGGTGATATTCCCGTCCCGGTCTACCGCCATTCCCGGGAACTTGCGGATCAGCTCCTCCACGGTGGCGTCTTCCCGGATATCGTAAGCGCCGGCGTTGAACTGGAGCGTGTCTTCCAGAACCGTCACCGGCGGCGGCCGGACGATCACCTCTTCCAGCGCCTTCGGCAGCCTTCTGATCCTGAAAGCCGGCAAGATCTGAGCCTGCCCGTTTTTCAATGGAATGCTGACGACGGTATCGTAAAGCCCCAGGCCCAGGTAGGAAACGGAGATCTTGCAGGTCCCGGCGCTTGCCTGGGAGAAGCTGAACTTCCCCTCGTTGTCCGTGACTGTCAAGAGCGTATCCCTGTCGCGGCTCATGCTTATGGAAATGCCTGCCAGTGGCCGGCCGGCGCTGTCGCTCACGGATCCGTCGATGCGGTGAGCGGTCTGCGAAGTCCCCCGCAATGCGACAAGCAGCATCAATGAACAAAGCAGGTACTTAAACACGAAAGCTCGAAGTGCAGGGTGATATAGTGCCGCTAAGGTATTTGACTGCTCTCACATTTGGGAACTGGGTCATGGCTGGGCTTCAGGTGTTAAGGGCTTCCGATAGCCTTAAGAAGGCAGCGCCCCGGCACATGTTGATGGGTACAGCTGCGGGAGCAAACCGGGTAGACCGGGAGCACGATTTCGCCGGCTCATCCCCGATCGGGCAACACGCGCTTCATGACAGCTGCAATCCGCAAGTCGAATATTGTTTGAATGCCATGGAGACTGCCTGAAACAAAGCCGGGCATAGTTAAATCATATCTATCTTTTCAGGCTTATCGCTAAGGTCGTAGAATTTATTGCTTGATTTCAGAATAACATTTGTGTACGAATGTTGCGTAAATGGATTGTTATTCAGTGTTTTTTAATGCCGCTAGCGTATGACAACGCAACTCCTGCATTTAGTTTTGCAGGCGAACACATACGTAAATGATCAAAAAACTACTCCGCAAAGGCTGCTTGCTTCTGCTCCCGGCACTCCCTCTTTGTGCCAATGCACAGTATTGCACACCCTCCAATACGCAAGGCACCGCTTATTTCTTTTCCTTCCATTTCGAATGGCCGGTAAATAACGGCATCGTCGATCCCCAGATCGTCAACAACACTAACAGTTCCTATACGAACAATGTCAGCGCCGGAAGTATGGGTACCTATAAGCGGTACTTTTCCATGGGCAGCCACTACGCCATTTTCAACCCCTCGCTGACCACCACTTACGCCAATTCGGAGGTGAGAAGCTATGTTGACTGGAACAATGACGGTGATTTCAATGACAGCTACGAAAACCCGTACATCTACACCTTCAGCCTTGCGCCCAACACGTCATACAATTACGCTCAGTATGTATCTGCGCCTATCAATACGCTTCCGGGCAACTACCGGATGCGCATAACATATTCTCAGTCGGGCTCTCCCTCGGCCTGCGGCTCTTTTACCGGCGAAACGGAAGATTTCATCATTACCATCGGCAATAATAATGCGCCGATCCTGAATACGGGCGTTGCGCCTTTCATCAATAAGCTCCTTGTTTCGCAGACCGATAACAGCGGGCTCAGCATTGACGAGCTTCTGCGCGACAGCGCAGGCAACTATATCGTTGCGGACTCCGATGACTGGGGTAATTCACGCGTGCCGCGCGGCATTGCCATCACCGGCCAGAACGCGACAAACGGCACCTGGCAATACAGGGTCGGCAATGGCACATGGACCAGCTTTGGAGCCGTATCCGCGACCAATGCGCTGCTGCTCTCCAACAGCGGGCTTGTAAATAGCGATCCCTCGGTATCGGCACAGATCCGTTTTGTTCCCTCCGGCCCCGGCAATCCATCGTTTTCCTTCCGCGCCTGGGATATGACCACCGGCACTTTAGGCAGCTATGCGAACACTACAACGAACGGTGGCACCACAGCGTATTCTACCGCTCAGCAAACAGCCACTGTCAATGTGATAGCCAGCGTAGGCACCACGCCCGCAAACATCTATATCATAGCTACCGATACCGCCATGCGGACAAGCATCTATGACCATAGCTCAGGCACGATGGTTCATCCTGACAAGCTGAGCACCTCTACAGCCCAGCAGATCGGCGCAGACCTGCGGATGGATCCTTCCGATAACAAACTGTACTGGAGCGACTACAACAATATTTACCGCGCGGCAGCGGACGGCACCAACCAAGCGCAGCTGGTGACCGGCCTGGCATTCAACAGCGGCATCGCTGCAGGGGGCGGTTACCTTTTTTATAACGATAACTCCACTGCGGTGGAGCTGTACCGCTCCTCCACAAGCGGAACGGGTGCAGTCAGCCTGCTCGACGGTGCCGGTCAGATCGCCAGCGCCGATCTCGGCTACCTGGATAAGATGTACTATTACAACAACAGGCTGTACATGCTGGCCTACGCTGCCGACTATTCTACGTACATCCTGAGTGTTGCGGCAGATGGTACCGGAGCTGATACCGTTCAGGCCACCGCCTCCGCGCCCTACGGCCTTCACGTGGTCAGCGATACTGCCTTCTGGACGGAATCCGACGGCAGCACCAGCTATATCATGCGCAAAGCGGCGAACGGTACCGGTACCGCGACGACTATCGCCAGCAGCACAAGCTATCTTTTCGGCAGCATACTGGCCGATCCCGGAAACAACAGGGTGCTGGTGATCGCGGGTAATCAACTGCTCGAGGTTTCAATGAGCGGCGTCATCAACAGGGTGATGACTATGGACGGCTCGCCGGCGGCGCTGGCTGGAAACATGCCGGACGGCACACCATTGCCAATAGCAATCACCTCATGGGATGCTGCAGCTGAAAAAAATATCGTGAATCTCACCTGGAATGTAGCCGGTGAAGAGCGGGGAACGATCTACCAGATCGAGCGTTCCGCCGACGGCCGCAGCTTCCAGGCATTGACACAAAAGCCGGGTACAAACGAGAGAAGCTATAGAGCTTATGACCGCGAGCCCCTGGTAGGCGCCAACTACTATCGCCTTGTCTCTATCGGACAAAGCGGCAAGCGCAGCCTGAGCGGAATACGCAAGGTCGTATTCGGCATGGCGCCGTCGATCTGCATCGTTCCGAATCCTGCCGGGGCGGAAGGATGGACCGTCAACGTATCCGGCGATGCGGCTTTCCCTCAAAGCTACCGGATCCTCGATGTAACAGGCAATATCGTGAAAAGCGGTGTGATGACCGGGCCAAAGACAAGCATCAGCACGGGCGATCTCGCGCCGGGTCAGTACCTGATGCAGGCCTTGGATCAATCGTTCATACTCGTTCGCCGCTAATTCCGGCTTACAGGTTTAAAGGAGGCTGCCCTGAACAGGGGCAGCCTTTTTTGTGCCTCCGGCTCCGGGCCGCTGATATGGTGCGAATACCGCCGCAGGCTCAGACTATCGTGCAATGCCTTGCAGCTCATGTGGAAAAGATAAGAGCTTGCCTTCCAAAATACGCTGCGCCGATATCTTTCCGATTGTATTTTCACTGCGTACATCGATACCATGCAGCGCCGCTATTTATCCCTACTGGCAGTATTGTGCCTCATCATCTTAAATACCGGAAAGGTCCGGGCCGGCTCCCGGAATCACTTTTTCCAGGATAAGGACGAATGGTTCCTTCAAATGGCACAACAGTCGAGATTCCCCATCGATACCTCTGCCGTTGCCATCATTCTCTATGAGAAGTGCGTTACCGAAATACAGTTAAGCAGCGGCAGCGTGCAGCAGGATATACGGCGGATCATCAAGATCCTGCGCAAGAGCGGTACCCATTACGGCGATTTCCGGATACAGGTGCCGACGATACGCGGCGGCGGGGTCGATATCCGCAATGTCCGCGGGACGACCTATCGGTACAACGGCAGCGAGCTGGCGAGCCTGAAACTGAATACCGAGAATCTTGCCAAAAACAAATCCGAGTTTCTGACCCAGACCAAAGGCAGCATGCCCGGCGTCGAAGAAGGAGCCGTTCTGGATATCAGCTACTCGATCAGCCAGCCCATCGGCCTGAAGTTCGCCGAATGGGAGTTTCAACATGAAATTCCAACGCTCTACAGCGAGCTTGAAGTCTGGGTGCCGGAGATACTGGACTATTATACAATGTTCAGGGGAAGCGCCGTCGGTTTCCCGGATTTTGACGATACGAGAAGATCTCTTACTGCCGATCGGATCCCGCAATCATACAGGGTTTCCGAGCCCGCCGCAGGCAATGATCTTAAGCGTGAGCGCTGGGTCAGGCGAAATATCGACGCAGTCGTCGAAGAACCGATGGCTCCCGAGCTTTCCAATTTCCAGGAACGCCTGCAGCTTCGTATCAACATGGCGCGGTCCGGTGTCCGTACTACCGCCATATTGGACAACTGGCCGCGCGTAAACAAGGCGCTCTATGGAAGCTTCGGCTATTACCAGGGGCTGCGGCGCAAATATCCGGCAGCGATGGAAAAAACGGCTGCGCTCATCCAGGGGTTGACGGACCCCACGGAAAAAGCAAGGAAAATATATGGATTCGTGCGCAGCTCCCTGCACGCGAACGGTTATACCAGTATTTTTTTCAGTGACGATCCGGACAAAGTTCTGCTGAACCGGAGCGGCACGCCTTCGGAGATAAATTCCCTGCTGATGGTGATGCTGTGGTACGCAGGCATCCCGGCAAAGCCGATCATTATCGCGACCAGTGATATCCCTACGCCGGCGGCGGACTTCCCGGATATCGGCCAGTTCAATCGCACGATCTGCCAGGCGCATATAGGCAGCAGGATCATCTACCTCGACGCATCGGAGCCCAATGTCCCCTTCGGTGTACTGCCGCGTAGCGACTACAATGGGTACGCGCGCGTGATCGACGAAGGTGACGGCACGGGCATAGAGCTGAACGCCTCCGTCCTGAACGAGCGGAGCCAGATATTGATGACGATGGAAAAAGAAGATCTGCAGGACTATGTGCTGCGCATATCCTGTCGCTTCGGAACGCAGGAAGCCCGCGCTTGCCGCAATAACTGGCAGAAGGACTCGAGCCTGGTGCGAAAATTCCTGCAGCCCTGCATCAACAGGGCAGGGATGAACGCGGCGCTGCTAAATTATCAGATCGATGGATTGCACGATCCGGATGCGAATCTCACCCTGTCCTTTACGATGCGGCTCGAATGGCCGAAAGACGGAAAGGCTTATTTCAATCCGCATCTTATTTCACCGGTCCCGCGCAATCCGTTCATTGCGGCCAATCGGACATTGCCGATCCAGTTACCGGCAACGCAGGACGCGCAATTCATCGTGAACATCCGCGTACCGGAGGGCTACAAGCTCGAAGAAAGCCCGCAAGCAGCCGTCGTCAATGTCAACACGGGCGAGTTCTACAAATACCTGACTGCATACGACGATGCGAGCCGCAGGCTGCAAATCAATTCGAGCATGCATATGGAGCGTACCTGGTATCCTCCGACCGACTACGAATTGATCAGGCAGTTCTACGACAAGGTAGTAGCTCAACATGAAGCCACTTATGTATTCAGCAAGTAAGTTTCTCCGGCGCCTGCTGACAATATCGGGTTTCATCGCCGCGGCTTCGCCCGCCCGGGCAGAGCGCCGTGCGGAGCTCGATATTGCCGCTATCCCGGATTCATTGCGTAGGGGCGCGGCGGCCGTTGTCCGGAAGGACGAGACAATTATCCGGGTCGTGGATCTGGACGAGGTCCGCGTGAAGCATTACCGGGCAGTGTCTCTCCTGAACGCAGGCGCCGGGGAGCTACGATACCTGTTTTCCCACAGTTCGTCGCTGCAGAAGATCAATACGTTGAATGCAATGGTATATGATGCTGCCGGGAACGAAGTAATGCGCATCGGCAGGAAAATGTTCCGCGACCTGCCCCGGAATATCGCCAGCCCGGATTTCAGCGATATCGTGTTAAAGATATTTGAAGTGCCTTACTCCGGCTATCCGTTCACGATCGTCTTTACGGAGGAGCTTACGCTGCATCACACCTTCATGCTGCCCCGGTGGTCCCAGCAATCGCTGACGCGATCGGACCGGGTATCGATTGAGAACGCCGGCATTTCCGTCATCGCTTTGAAAGCGGCAGGCCTGCGGTACAAATGTATCTCCGGAATGCCTCAGCCGAATCTCAGCGGAGATACCATGAAATGGACGCTCAGC
>JASLDA010000507.1 GCA_030151745.1 Chitinophagaceae bacterium
CAGGTGACGAATACCCAGAAAACGATCGCGATGATGAGCACGCCCGCCGTTTTCCAGGAGCTGGACAGGCAAATGCGGATGATGTCTTCTCCCTGCGGGAGCGACCATAGCGCCAGGCCTGCAAGCAGCAGGAAGAAAATGGCCGGGAAAAAATAATAGGCCGCCCGGAGCAATAGCGATATCCAGCGAAAGACGATTTCGAGAAACGTGCTGTTCTTCATTGGTATATAGGCTTGATTGTCGCTGCGTTAGCCGGGTTTATGGCGGTTCGGCAAATGAGTTAATGCTTGTAAATATATGGTTAACTATTTTGTATTTCATTATTTCGAAATGCCTGGCATCAAAAAAGGGCTGCCCGGAAGTGGCAGCCCTTGTGTAATACCAGAAACGATATCGGGTCGTCGGAACGCGCTTAGTTCGCGGTCTTGGTGACCTTTTCGGCGCGGAGCAGTGTGCCGTTCATGTCGGAAATGTACAGCAGGTACATACCGGCCGCCAGCTCGCTCATATTGATCTGTTTCACGCCGGAGGTCTCGAGCACGGTCTTGCCGGCGACGTCGCGCAGCACCAGCTTCACCTGGACGCTGGCGTCGATGTTCAGCACGCCGGTGGTCGGGTTCGGGAAGACGCGGATCGACAGTCCTGCGCCGGCTGTCGGGATACCGACATTGCTCACGAAGAACAGGTCGGATATACCCTCACAGCCATTGGTGTCTGTCACGCGGACCTTGTAGGCGCCGTTCTCCGTGTACGTGTACGCCGGTCCGAAGGCGCCGCCGATCGGATCGTTGTTGAGGTACCACTGGTAGCTGAGATAGGGTATCGTGGTCTCCAGGGTCTTACCGTTGCGGATTACGACCGGGACCGGGGCCGGATGCACGAGGACATTCAGCGTGTCGGCGGTGCTGGTGCAGCCGAAGGTATTGGTTACCAGCAGCGTATAGCGACCCGTCGCTGTGGCTTGGTTATAGTTGCCGGTATTGCCGTTGGGCGTGCCGTTCATAATCCACTGGTAGCTAAGGCCGGAACCCGGATTCGCCGTCAGCACCACTGCGCTGCCCTCGCAGAACTCGAGCGGCGTATTGTAGGTGATATAGGCTGCCGGCCGCGGATCCACCGTGACCGTAACGGCGTTTGAGACCGCGGCGCATGCCGCGCTGTTGCTGATGCGCACGGTATAGCTGCCCGATCGGCTGGCATAATAGTCGTTGCCGGTCGCGCCTGCGATATCCGAGCCGTTGCGCTGCCATTGATAGATATAACCGGTGCCGGTGCTTGCCGTGATGCGGATGCTGTCGCCCTGGCAAGTCTTGTTGCTCCCCGGCAGGGAGGCGACGGCGTTGGGAAGGGTATTCACTGTGACCTGGATGCCTGCGGATACCGCATCGCAGCCTGTGACCTTATTGCTTACCCGTACCGAGTAGTTGCCTGCAGATCCCGCTGCATATGACGCGCTGACGGCGCCGCTGATATTTACCCCGTTCAGCATCCACTGGTAGCTGTAGTTGGTATCTGCAGCGACAGAGAGCTGCAGCGCGGTTCCCTGGCAGACGGCCACTGCGCCGGAAGGCGTCGTGGTGACGTCCGGCAGCGTATTGACCTGTACCGAGGTTTGAGCGCTGGTCGCCGCGCAGTTGTTCGTACCGGTGACGGTCACGGAGTACAGGCCGCCTTTCGTAGCGGTATAGCAGGCGCCGGTCGCGCCGCTGATGGGGGTGCCGTTCTGATTCCAGGCGTAGCTGGCGGCACCTGCCGGGGCGCAGAGGCTTACGCTGCCGCCTTCGCAGAAGGTGGTGGGCGTCGCGCTGGTCACGGCGGAGGACGGTGCACTATTGACGGTCACTGCAACGGTATTCGAAGCCGCCGAGCAGCCGGTCGCGGCATTGGTTACGGTGACGGTGTAGTTGCCGCCGGTAACGGCCGTGATGGAAGATGCAGTCTGGCCCGGGATCGGGTTGCCGTTCAGCTCCCATTGGTATGTGGCGGTCGCCGCGTTGGTGGCGGCGTTGATCACCACGTTACCGCCCTGGCAGAAAGTCGTGGTTCCGGCGGCGGCAGCCGTCGCGCTGGGCAGCGGATTGACGGAAACAGCCACCGGGATCGCCGAGGTGCTGCTACAGCCCGGAGTGGCGCAGACGGAAACCTTTACCGTATAGCTGCCGGCCGAGATCGCCGTATAGCTGGAGCTGGTTGCGCCGGGGATCGGGTTGCCGTTCAGCTCCCATTCATAGCAGAGGCCCGGCTGATTCACCGCGTCCAGCTTTACGCCGCTTCCCTGGCAAATGGCCGTAGGGCCGTTCACCGTGATCACGGAGGAGGGCGGCGCGCCGATATTCACCGCAACGGCGGTAGAGGAATCGCTGCAGCCGGTCGAGGCGTTCGTCACCAGGACGGTATAGCTGCCGGTCGTGCTTGCCGTATAGCTGCTGCCTGTGGCGCCGCTGATAGCCAGGCCGCTTTCACGCCATTGGTAGGTATAGGTGGTCCCGGCCGGGGGAATCGGTCCCTGGAGCGCCACCGTGCCGGAGCAGATGGTAGAAGGACCGAGCAGCGTAATAGCAGTCGGAGTGGTATTCACCGTGATGGTAACAGGAGCGGAGGTGGCGACGCAGCCATTGGTGTTCGTTACTTCGACCGTATAGGTGCCCGTAGCGGAAACGACCAGGCTCGCGCTGGTGGCTCCGGGGATATTCACGCCGCTGTCCTTCCACTGGTAGGAGACGATTCCTGCGCCGCTGGCAACCAGGGTATCCGTCATGCCGTTGCAGATCGTGGCCGGGCCGTGCTGGGTGATCGTCGCAACCGGCGCGGGGTTCAGGGTAAGCGGTATATCGACCGAGGTGCGTGAGCAGCCTGTAGTGATGTCCGTCGCCGTGACCTTGTAGTTGCCTGCTGCCATCGCCGTAAAGCAATTGGCCACGGCCCCTGCGATCGCATTATTGTTCAGGTACCATTGATAGGTATTGTTGGAGGAGTTGGGAATGCACAGCGTTACCCCCTGGCCGGCGCAAACGGTTTGCGGGCCGGCCGGTGTAATGGTGACATCCGGGGCCGGGATCACATAGACCGTATCCGTGGCGGAGGGCAGGGAGATGCATCCCTGTACGTTGACCACGGCCTGGTACACGGTAGTCTTGGCCGGCGATGCATAGGGCCTCGAGATCGTATCGGTCGGTGTGAGCGCGGTGCTGGCACTGCTGTTCCTGTAAAGACCGGAGACATTCAGCCAGTTGATCGCGGCAGGCGGGCCATAGCCGATCTGCATGTTCGGACGGAGCGTTGTGGTGTAGGTCGTGCTCGGGGAGCAGCCTGTGACGGAGCAATCCGTGTTACTGTAGAAATAGACGGAGGCGGTGCTGGGTGCCGTATGATAGTAAACGGTGGAGGAGGTTCCGGAGACGGTTGTGGCGCAGGTCGGATCCTTATCGAAGCTTACGTCGATCACGATATTGCTTGTTCCGTTCCAGGCGAAGGGATTCTGGAAAGTATAGGTATTCCACCCGGTCGTCGGCAGGTAGGCGGCATTATTGTATACCTGCATGAACGCGCCGGCGTAAGAGCAGTTGATCTTGCTCAGCGATGCGATGTTCCCCGCATGGCAGATCTGGATCGTGAAATTCGCTGCCTGGGTGCCTGCGCTAGCAACGTTGATCGCCCAGGATTTCAGGCTGGTCGGGCCGGTGATCCCCATCGAGTTCAGCTCGGCGCGGCTCACCAGGTACTGCACATGGTAACGTGTGTAGGTCGTGTACAGCGGCATGGCGGAGGTAGTGGAGCTGGTGCCGGTGCCGAGGCTGCCGGTATTGTTTATGCCGCCCGGCATGGTAGCCGTAAGCCGCACGGGGTTGCCGCCGCAGATGCTCGCCGGGTTCGGCGAAATGGTCGGCGGCGCCGTTTGGGCGTTTACATAGATGTTTACGGAATCAACCGCCACGCAACCCGTGTAGGGATCGACGGCGCGGACCCGGTAATTGGTGGAGCTGGTCGGCGTCGCCGTGAAGCTCGAGGCCGTGATGCCGCCCGGCTGCCAGGTATACACATAGTAGGGGTTCGAGGAGCTCACGGAAAGAGTGGCTGTCGCGCCGAGGCAGATGCCCGGGGCCTGCGCGGACGAGGCCGCGATGGAAGGTGCAGGCTTAACCGTGACCGTTACCGGCACACGGGTACCCGTTTCGCAGTCGGCCCCGATCACATTGTTGAACAGGTACGGATAGTAGTAGTCCGTATTGCTCATCAGCTCGGTGCCCACGATCTGGCTGCCCCCGCTGGGCGAGGTGATAGGCAGCGATACCGGGTAGTCGAAGGTGAGCTGGGCCCCGCTGCTCAGGGTTGCGGCAAGGTAGTAACGGCCGGCGGCGAGATTGCGCCAGGGGAGCTTGACCAGCAGCGGCGTCTTGCCGTCGCCCGCGAAGGGCAGGGTGACGGTCACGCTTGGGGAGATCGGGGTGCCCATGCCGCCGTTATAGCCTACGGAATCGTAAAGCTCCAGGGTCACCGTGCTTCCGACGGTCGCATACCAGGGATAGATCGTCGTTGAATAGAAGTCCGTGCTTGCATTGTAGAAGCGGAAGGACATCAGGCCGGGATCGCCGGTATAGGAATAAGGGGGAACCCGCTTGACGGCGGAGAGTGTTTCCAGGGTTGCATTCGAGGACGCCGCACCTACATAGTACGTGGTGGTGCTGCCGATCTGAGGAGTGACGAAGGTATTGCCGCTGCCCAGCATATAGCCCCCGGTGGGGGATGCATACCATTTTCCCGTGCTGTAGGGGGCTGTTACTGCCGTGAGGGTCGCGGAGTCGAAGCCGCAGATCGAGGCGCCGCTGGCGCTGATCACGCTCGGGTTGTTGATGATGAAGGTATCCATGCCGGTAGTGGCCAGCGGTGTATTGTCGCATGACAGGACCGCGCGGTAGCGCATGGTGGTCGTAAGCAGCGGTGTCGTGTATGTCGCGCTGGTGGCGCCGCTGATATCGGAGAAGGTGCCGGTCAGCGTGGCGCTTTGCCATTGCACATTGGTACCGTAGGGCTGGGGAACGATGGACAGGGTGGTGCTTCCGCTTTGGCAGGCCGCGGGCGGATATGCTTCAGCTGTGAAAGCCGGAGCATTCATTACCCGGAAGCCGTTCGCGTCCGGCTTGCTCAGTAGAGGTCCGTTGCCGATGCCGAGGCTCACGCCGGTGGGGCAGATGGTAAAGGCTGCGATATTGGTACCGGTATTCACCGCCGGCGAGAGGTCCTGGGCGATGATGAAATACTTGATCGAGTCCCCGGGAGTTACCGGGCTGCGGAGCAGCGAGTAATCGAATTCGAAAAGATATTGATCGCCGGAAATGCTCTTCGGCTCGACGTATTTCCAGCCGTTGCCGGTGTTGTTGTTGGGAACGCCGAAGACGTCGGCGTCGTTCGTATTGGAATTCGCTTTCTTGTAGTAGAGTCGCGGTGCCGAGCCCTTGGCCGTATTCACTCCGCTTATATCGGTGATGGTGGCAAGGATCTGCGGGGGCGTGACGCAGTAGCTCTGGACCGGCAGAGGGGTATAGCTGATCAGCGGGGGAGCATTGTCCAGGGCCGTGCCGCTGAACTCCAGCGCGCCGATATCCGGGATGGTGCCGCGGGCTGTCTTGTCGTAGTCGGTGGCGATCGCGAACGGTGTCGGGACGGCGCCGCTCTCGGCATAGGAAGAGCCTGTGGGCTTGTAGGTGCCGGGGGTGGTGGATGCCGGG
>JASLDA010000182.1 GCA_030151745.1 Chitinophagaceae bacterium
ATTGATGCGGCTCTCGGCAACGCGACGTACTTTCATTTCCATAATTGAAACACTCATAAAATAAACCGTTTGTGACTCGCAAGGGTCGGTTAATTTTGGCGCAAAGAAACGACTTTTTCAGCGGCCGGCGTGCACCCCAGGCGCCCCGGTGGGTAATCACTCACTCATATGGAGCTTTTTTCAACACCTGTGATCCCGGCCTCGGCGGATGCTTTTTGGGAACTCCCCGAATCGGATGAGGTATTGGACGATCGCCGCATGCTGGTGATCTCGCGCCCCATTGACAAGGCTTCGCCGGCCGCGACGACCCTGAAGAAGATGATGGAAGCCTGCCGCCTCCGGCCGGATGAGTATGCCGTGCTCGAGCTTGCCCCGGGAGAGGTCCTTTCCTGGAGCCTGCTGCGGGGGCAGACTAAGGCAGGCTTTGTGCTTCTGCTGGGCGTCATGCCGGCGGAGCTGGGCATCGGAGCGCTGTTCCTCTTCAATCGTCCCAATGCCTTCGGCGGGGCGCTGTTCATCCCGGGCATGTCCCTGGATCAGCTGATGGCCGACGGGGGCAGCCGCCGGGAGCTCTGGGAAAGCGGGCTGAAACCGGCATTGGGGATTTAAGAATTAAGATTTTAGATTGAAGATTGCCGCCCCAAGCTCTCAGACAGCCAATCTAAAATCTAAAATCTACGATCTAAAATAGCTTATGCCCGACCGTGCCGTCCTGGAAACCCTGCTGCGTCAATACTGGGGCTACGACCAGTTCCGCCCGCTGCAGCCCGATATCATGCTGGCCCTGCTCGGCGGCCGGGACGTGCTGGCGATGCTCCCTACCGGCGGCGGGAAATCACTCTGCTACCAGCTTCCCGCCCTGGCCGTTTCCGGCACCTGCCTCGTGATCGCTCCGCTTATCTCGCTCATGGAAGATCAGGTGCAGCGCCTGAACGGCCTCGGCATCCCGGCTGTCGCGCTGCACGCGGGCCTGAGCAAGAGCGCGCAGGAAGCTGCCGCCGCAGGCATCCTGGACGGGGACTACAAGCTGGTCTACGTAAGCCCGGAACGCCTTCAAAGCCGGGCCTTCCAGCGCCTGCTTCCCAGCCTGCGTCCCAGCTTCGTAGCGGTGGACGAGGCGCATTGCGTCTCGCAATGGGGGCACGATTTCAGGCCGGAATATCTCGAGATCAAGTTCCTGAAACAGCGGTTTCCCGGGCTGCCGATCCTGGCGCTCACCGCTTCGGCGACACCCGGGGTCGTGAAAGATCTCATCGGCAATCTGAAGCTGAACGATCCGGCGATCTTCGGGCAGAGCTTCGACCGGCCCAATATCTTTTATACGCTGCGCTACTCCGAGAACAAGCCGGCGGACCTGCTGCAGGCCGTGTCCAGCACGGAAGGGAGCATTATCGTCTACTGCCGCAGCCGCCGGCATACCGAGGAAATCGCCCGGCAGCTCAATTCGTTCGATATACCCGCCGCATGCTATCATGCCGGCATGCCGGCGGATCAGCGCCGTGAAGCCCAGCGGCAATGGATGAGCGGCGCACGGCCGGTGATGGTCGCCACTACGGCTTTCGGCATGGGCATCGACAAAGCCGATGTACGGCTGGTCATCCACTACGACGTGCCGGAAGACATGGAATCCTGGTACCAGGAAAGCGGCCGCGCCGGGCGGGACGGCAAGATCTCGACCGCGCTGAGCCTGTATAACGCCGGCGATACCCGCAGGCTTTCCGGCAGCACCAAGATCCAGTTCCCCGATCCCGCCTACCTGCGCCAGGTATATCAATCCGTAGCCGAGTACCTTCAGGTTCCGGTTGGCAACGAGCCCGATCAATACTATCCCTTCGAGATCTCCGAATTCTGCACGCGCTTCGGCCTGAAGCCGGCAAACGCCTCCGCGGCGTTGCGCCTGCTGGCCCGCGAAGGCCTGTGGACGCTTACGGACAGCGTGTTCCGCCCGGCGACGCTGCGGTTCACCTGCGAGCGCCAGGTGCTGGACCAGGTAGGCGAGCGCTACCCTGTCCTGGGCAGCCTGATCCTGAGCCTGCTGCGGACGTACAGCGGCATTTTCCGGTTCCCCGTTGCGATCCATACGGCCACCATAGCCCGGAACCTGCGCTGGAAGCAGGACGAGGTGCTCAAGGTGATCGAGCAGCTGGCGGCCATGAATCTGGTGGACTGGGAGTCGGTCGAAGAAGGCCCCAAGCTCCATTTCCATCACCGCCGGGTCCCGAGCCAGGATCTCATCCTGAATACGGAACGCCTGAACCTGCTCCGCGGGCAGCATGAGGCCCGGATCCGGGTCATGATCGGCTTTCTCGAAGATGAGAAGCGCTGTCGCGGGAATACCGTGCAAGAATATTTCGGCGAAAGCGGCGAAAAGCCTTGCGGCCACTGCGATGTATGTCTTGCGGTAAGCACCGGGGTACCGACGCTCTCGGCCATGAAGGCGCGCATGCTGGACATATTCGGAACAGCTTCCGGCCCGGTTCTGCAGCAGGAGCTAACTTCGCGCGTGCCGGAAGCGCACAGGGAAGTACTAATTGCGGCCCTGCGCTCGTTAGTGGAACGCGGTGAGATACTCTGGCATCCAGACAACAGCTTCAGCCTCCCGGAAACCCGAAAAAAAGCCCGCAAGTCCCGCGCATGAACACCCCCGTACGCTTCGCTATCATCGGTTATGGAAATATCGGACGGCGGCACGCACAGCATATCATCCAGAACCCCGACGCAGTTCTGACCGCGGTCTGCGATATCGACCCGGAAAAGGCCCCGGCGGTCGCCAGGCTGCACCGGGGCGGGCATACTCCTCATTTTTTCAAAGATGTGCATGCCCTGCTGAGCGCCGGCATCGCCGATGTGATCTCCGTCTGCACGCCGAATTACCTACATGAAGCGCATGCGGTGGCCGCCCTGCAATCCGGGCATCATGCGCTGGTAGAGAAGCCGATGGCGATCAGCGTCGAGTCCTGCAACCATATGATCGCAGCCGCGGAAACCGCGGGGAAGCGGATATTCGCCGTCAAGCAGAACCGCTACAATCCGCCGGTCCGCCTGGTGCGGGACCTGATCGACGCCGGCGGCCTGGGCCGGATCTACCTGGTGCAGGTAAACTGCTTCTGGAACCGCGGCGATGCGTATTACGCGGAGAGCTCCTGGCGCGGCAAGAAGGCCAGGGACGGAGGCTGCCTCTTCACGCAGTTCAGCCATTTCGTCGACATCATGTATTACCTGGCCGGCCCTGCGCGGAGCGCCTCCGGGCTTATCCAGTGCTACGGCCACCGGCACAATACGGAGATCGAAGATACCGGGACCTTTCAGCTGGAGCTCGAAAGCGGCGCGATGGCGGGATTTTCCTTTACGACCTGTGCCTACGGCAGGAATATGGAAGGTGCGATCACGATTTTCGGGGAGAAAGGCACCGTGAAGATCGGCGGCCAGTATCTCAATACGATCGAGTACCAGCAGATCGCCGGCAATGAGCTCCCCGAGATCCATATAGATGCCAAGGCCAACGACTACGGAAGCTACCAGGGCTCCATGTCCAATCACGACGAGGTAATCCAGAACGTGATCGACGTGCTGCATGCAGGCAAGCCTATCATGGTCAGCGCGGCAGAGGGGCGCGAGGTGGTGCGCACCATCGAGCTGATGTACACCGGAGCCCGGTGGATATAGGAAGATGCAGGCGGCCTGATAAGTTGATAGCCGGAAGAGACGACATTTGCAGTATGGTACAGGTAGGACAATGGAACCGGCTCCCGGTCGTAAAATCGGTGGACTTCGGCATATACCTCGATGGCGGAGAAGCGGGGGAGATCCTGCTGCCCAAGCGCTTTGCCCCGAAGAACGCGCAGCCAGGCGATGAGCTTGATGTCTTCATCTATCACGACAGCGACAACCGCCTGATCGCCACCACCCAGTCTCCGGCCGGCGTCGTCGGCGACATCGTCTATTTAAAGGCCGTAGATACGACCCGCCAGGGCGCCTTCATGGACTGGGGCCTGATGAAGGACATCTTCGTTCCGCTGTCGCAGCAGATTTCGCGCATGACGCCCGGCGGCCGCTACCTGGTGGGCATCTACCTGGACGAGCAGACGGGCCGCGTTGCCGCGACGGAGCGGTTCGAGCACTGGCTGAGCAACGAGAACATCGAGCTGCAGGAGCGGCAGCCCGTGGACCTGCTGGTATGGCGTGCAACCGATATCGGCTACGTCGTGATCATCGACAACAAGTACACCGGCGTGCTGCACTACAATGAGATGTACCGCGACCTCGATCCCGGCGACAAGCTGAAGGGCTTTGTGAAAGCGATCCGGGAAGGCGGGAAAATCGACGTAGCTCCCGGCGAAGCCGGTTATGCCAGGGTCGAGGATGCCACGCAGAAAGTACTGCGCCTGCTGGATGAGCATAACGGCTACCTCCCCTACAATGACAAAAGCGATCCGGACGAGATCCACGATTTCTTCGGCATGAGCAAAAAGACCTTCAAGATGACCACCGGGGGGCTTTACAAGGCCGGCAGGATCGAGTTTACGAAGACCGGGATTCGGTCAATTGGTCAGTTGGACAATTAGCCGATTGGCCGATTGGCCAATTGGTGAACTGGCGAATTGACCAATCGACTAATTCACAAATTCACCAATTGACTAATTGACCAATTGACTCGCTATTTTCGCGCCGGAAATCCGTTTTTATCCTTTTATGACGATAATCATCACCGGCGGCGCCGGATTCATCGGTTCGCATGTCGTGCGTCTGTTCGTGCAGAAGTATCCGGACTATAAGATCATCAATCTGGATGCCCTGACCTATGCAGGAAACCTGGAGAATCTGCGCGACATCGAGAATGCGCCGAACTATCATTTCATCAAAGCGGATATCACGGATGCGGCAGCGATCGACGAGATATTCTTCGAGCATCAGCCCGACGGCGTGATCCACCTGGCGGCCGAAAGCCATGTAGACCGCTCCATCACCGATCCGAATGCATTCATCCAGACCAATGTAATGGGCACAGCGAACCTGCTGAACGCCGCGCGCACCACCTGGAACGGGGCATACGAAGGCAAGCGCTTCTACCATGTAAGCACCGACGAGGTATACGGCTCCCTGGGCGAAACCGGCTTCTTCCTGGAAACGACCCCATACGATCCGCAGTCGCCCTACTCCGCGTCCAAGGCGGCATCCGACCACCTGGTGCGCGCGTACGGCAATACTTACCATATGCCCTTCGTCATTACGAACTGCTCGAACAACTATGGTCCGAACCAGTTCCCGGAGAAGCTTATTCCCCTCTTCATCCATAATATCCGCAACAACAAATCGCTGCCGGTATACGGCGATGGCAAATACACCCGCGACTGGCTCTACGTAGTAGACCATGCCCGGGCTATAGACATGGTATATCATAGCGGCAAGGATGGCGAAACCTATAACATCGGCGGCTTCAACGAGTGGCAGAATATCGAGCTGATCAAGCTTCTCTGCACCCAGCTCGACGAAAAGCTCGGCCGCGAATCCGGCGCATCCGCAGCACTCATCACCTATGTCCGCGACCGGCCCGGCCACGACCGCCGCTACGCGATCGACGCGAACAAAATCAAGAACGAACTCGGCTGGGAACCCAGCGTGACCTTCGAGCAAGGACTGAGTAAGACGCTGGATTGGTACCTTGCCAACGAGGAATGGCTTAACCACGTGACCAGCGGCGAGTATCAACAATACTACGAGGGGCAATACAAGAGCGATTTGTAAATACGCGAATTTGTGAATGAGATCGGTTGCTCATCAGCTTCGATGCTTAGAACTCGCAATAATCTTATTGAGAACTCTCGATATTTCAGCTACCTGAGATAGGAGATCAAGCGCCGAAGGATAGCTTGCAGCTTCGGAACATAGTATCAGCCAATACTGGGTTTCAGTTGCCTCTTTGGCAGCGATCTTCATCTTGTGAACAAAATCCGCCTTGCTTTCAGCCTGCTGGGCCTCCATTGCGTTTGCACCGATGGAAGTTGCTGCACGCAGTAATTGTCTTGCAATCACGTATTTCCTCATTTCATTCAATTTCTCACTGTACTCAATCACCTGTATAGAAAAATCGATTGAAAGCCGAAGAATCAGATTTCTCTTTATCGCGTCGGGATCCATACCACAATTTCAGATTCTCGCTTGCCTCAACCTCTCTGATCTGACAAAACGCCTTTTTATAAGGACGAAAGGTCCCTTTTGCAACAAATACGCATCTTGCGTAAAATTGGCCAAGAGAAAGAATTACAGGCATCCGCAAATTCGCGCATTCACAAATTCACAAATTCAATGAAGGGAATAATCCTCGCCGGGGGCTCCGGCACACGGCTTTATCCGCTGACCATCGCGGTGAGCAAGCAGCTGATGCCGGTCTTTGATAAGCCGATGATCTATTACCCGCTGAGCACACTGATGCTGGCGGGGATCCGGGAGATCCTGATCATTACGACCCCGGCCGACCAACCTGGGTTCAAGAAGCTGCTCGGCGACGGCAGCCAGCTGGGCTGCAGGTTCGAATACGTCGTTCAACCTTCTCCGGACGGCCTGGCCCAGGCCTTCGTCCTGGGCGCCGACTTCATCGGGAACGATCCGGTGGCGCTGATCCTCGGCGACAATATCTTCTACGGCTCGGGCATGGGCACCCTGCTGCGCGAAAAGGCAAATCCCGAAGGCGCAGTGGTCTTCGCATACCCGGTCATGGACCCAGAGCGTTACGGAGTGGTGGAATTCGACCCGCAGTTCCGCGTGCTTTCCATCGAGGAAAAGCCGGCCAAGCCCAAGAGCAACTACGCGGTCCCCGGCCTATACTTCTATGACAACGATGTCGTTGCGATCGCCAAATCCATGAAGCCTAGCGCGCGCGGAGAGCTTGAAATCACGGACGTAAACAAGACCTACCTGGAGCGGGGCAAGCTGGAAGTCGGCGTACTGGACCGCGGCACGGCCTGGCTGGATACCGGCACGTTCGACTCGCTCATCGACGCAGGCGAGTTCATCAACGTGATCGAGAAACGCCAGGGCCTGAAGATCGGCTGCATCGAAGAAGTGGCCTACCGCAACGGCTGGATCGACGACGCGAAGATGGAAGAGCTGGGCAGCTACTACGCCAAAAGCGGCTACGGGCAGTACCTGAAGAATCTCATCGGGCAGGTGCCGCGTTCCTAGGCACAGTTTCGGTGTGGCACTCAGCATCCGATGAACCTGCTGCTCAACGCATCCAACCTCCACCATGGCGGCGGCAAAACCGTAGCGCTGCAGCTTATCGATGCCGTTGCCCCGCTGCGGAACGGGGACGAGCTTTATGTGCTCTCTCCCGGCGGGAGCGAATACGAAGCGCTGAGCCGGCACCGGAACGTGCACCTGATCCCGGTTCCGTCGCGGTTCCATTCCAACTGGC
>JASLDA010000518.1 GCA_030151745.1 Chitinophagaceae bacterium
GGCTGGTTCCTGAAAGTGCCGTCCCAGCCCGCCTGCGGATCGTTGACCGCGATATTCACGGCGGAGAACACGATCTCGCCCCAGCGGTCGTAGATCATGAAATGCTGCACCAGCGAGCTGCCTGCGCCCTGGGGGTAGAAGCGGTCGTTGCTGCCGTCCCCGTTCGGCGTGAACATATTGGCGAAGTAGAAGTAATGCTCATCGCAGATGTCCGTAACCCGGATCGTATCGGTAGCGCTGCAGCCGAGCGCGTTCGATACGCGGGCTACGTAGCTCGTCTTGCCCCGGAGCGTGAACTCCGGCGTATAGCAGTCTGCGCAGCTCAGGCCGTCCGCAGGGATCCATTCGATGCGGGTCGCGTACTTCACGTCCGCCTTCAGCCGGATAACGGCCCCGATCGGGGCTTCGAGGTCGGGCCCCAGGTCCACCTCGGGTGTGGGCAGCACATCCACGGCCTGCTCCAGGGTATCGGTGAAGCAGCGGTTCTCCTCGATCACGACCCGGAATACGGTGGAGCCCGCCGGGCGGACGGTCAGGGCGGTATCCCGGCTGCCGCCCGTGAGCGAGGCAGGCAACCACTCCCAGGCCGTACCGCCGTATGCCCGCAGGCGCAGACTGTCGCCCTCGCAGATCGTCTGCCGGGGACCTGCGGATACCGGCAGTCGCTGCATTACATGAATCGTAATGCTCGCCGTATCCCTGCAGCCATTGCTATCCGTACCGGTAACCGTATAGGTTGTGTCGGCAGCAGGGGCCGCGTCCGGCGCAGGGCAGGCCGAGCAGCTCAGGCTTCCCGCGGGCGTCCATACATAGCTTTCGGCGCCCGCCGCGCCGATCGCGACGCTCTTACCCCGGCATACGGTATCGGATGCCGCGGTAGCCGTAACGACTGGAGGCCTGTTCATACCGACGTACACGGACGCCGTATCCGCGCAGCCCTTGCCATCCGTCACGACCACTGTATAGCTGCCGGAATCCAGGCCTGAGGCTGTAGCCGCCGTCTGGACCGGCGCAGTGAGCCAGCGGTAAGCATAGGTGCTGTTTACGCCCGAAGCAATGGCGGTGGCCGTTCCCTGCCGGAAACCGGGGCCCGAACCGCGGCTCGAGACCGCAGCCTTTAGCGGAGCCGGCTGGCTCACCGCTGCCGTGCCGGTTCCGGTGCATCCCGCGGCACTGGTGACGGTAACGGAATAACTGCCCGCCGCAAGTCCTCCTGCGGTATCGCCGCTTTGGACCGGGACCGTATTCCATTGATAGGTATAGGGACCGGTCCCGTTCAGCCCCGTCGCGATAGCGAAGCCGTCCATCCCGCCATTGCAGCTGACGGGGAAAGACGCGATGGAAACAGTGACGGCGGGTGTGGACGGCACGGTAACCGCTTTCGCGGCGGTGCACCCGGCAGTGTCGGTAACCGTCACGGTATAGGTGCCTGAGGCGAGCGAGCCGGCAGTGCCGCCGCTCTGCGCGGGAATTGTCGCCCAGGCATAGGAATAAGGAGCCGTGCCGCCGGCAGCCGCCGCGCTGGCTGTCCCGTTCGTGGAATAGCTGCAGACCGGGGGCGTGGCAGAACCAGTGATCACCAGGGCTGCCGGCTGGGTAATAACGGCGGTCGCGGAAACGGCGCAGCCCTTCGCATCGGTCACGGTGAGAGTATAGCTGCCGGCCGCCAGCCCCGTGACGGTAGCCGTCGCAGCCCCGAGCCCGGTCCAGGCGTAGCCGTAGGGCGCAGTGCCGCCCGTAACGACGGCCTGCGCGGCGCCCGTACTGCCGCCATTGCAGACCACCGGTGTGGTTGTCACCGTAACAACCGGCGCCGAAGGCTGGATCAGCTGGATCGTGCTGTCTTTGGTGCAGCCGTTGCCGTCGATGACATGCAGCGTATAAGTGCCTGCCGCCAGCCCGGTGAACGAGCCGGAGCTGCCGAAAGCCCCGGCGTTCAACGCGTAGCGGTACGGCGTGGCGCCGCCGCTGCCCGAGATCGCGATCTGCCCGTTGGCGGCGGCGTTGCAGAGCGGCGCCGTGGCGGTATAGCCGATCAGCAGCGCGGGGGGCTCGGTGATAGTTACAAGCGTGTCCTTGCTGCAGCCGTTCTGATCTTTGATACGGACCAGGTGCGCCCCGGCGGAGAGCGCCGTAAACGTGCCGGTCCCGGAATAAGCCCCGGTATCGAGCGCATGACTGTACCCGGGGGAGCCGCCTGTGCCGGCGGCGCTGATTGCCCCGGAGGCCTCGCCCTTGCACAGCACATTCGTTACCGTGGGCTGGACGGCAAGAGCGGCGGGCTGCCCGAGCACGAACGGCGTATCTACCAGGCAGCCGGCCGTGTCTCGGATATGGATCCGGTAGGTGGCGGCCGCCAGCCCGCTAAATGCATTGGAGCCGCCGAAAGTCCCGCTGCCGATCGCATATTGATAAGGCGGCGTCCCGCCGCTGCCGGAAACCGTGACCGATCCGTTGCTGCTCCCGTAGCAAAGCGGGAGAGATGCCAGGATTGCAGCGCCGAGCCGTGCAGGCTCCAGGATCTGCAGCGCCGTGTCTTTCGCGCAGCCGTGCGCGTCCCGGATATGGATGACATGGCTGCCGGCCTTCAGGCCGGTGAGGGTATTCGCCGCGGCAAAGGGACCGGAGTCTGCAGCAAAGGAATACGGCGCGGTTCCGCCGGCCGCCGTTACCGTTACCGCCCCGCTGGCCCCGCCGAAGCAGGTCACGTGGGTCACGGCGACCGCTCCGGACAGGGGTGCCGGCTGCGGTACGGCTACGCTTTCCGTATCGGTGCATCCGAGACTGTCTGTGACGGTCAGGATATAGTTCCCGGCGCTCAGCCCGGCGGCGGTCGGGCCGGATATCACGGGGCTGGTATTCCAGCTGTACGTATAAGAGCCGCTTCCACCCGTAGCTCCTGCCGCGACGCGGCCGTCGGATCCTCCGGAGCAGCTGACGCTGTCGCGGGAGCGTATGGACGCTACCAGGAGTGGGGGCTGTGCGATGGTAATCATCACGGAGGCCCTGCAGTTTTTGCTGTCTGTAGCCATGACGGTATACGTTCCTGCCCCGAGCCCGGTGACGGTGGCGGTGGTTTGCACCGGGCTGGTGTTCCAGGCATACGTATAAGGCGCTGTACCCAAGGTAGCCGCGACCGTGGCTTTCCCGGTCGAGCCCCCGTAGCAGCTCACTCCAGTCGAGATCGCGCCCACGGCAGGCCGGGCCCTGACATATACCGTATCGTATCTGGAGCAGCCGAAAGTATCGGTGACCGTGATCACGTAGTTGGTCGATATCACGGGGCTGGCCGTCGGTGAAAGGCAGGATGTGCAGCTGAGGCCGGCTGCGGGACTCCAGGCATATTTATAGGGCGGAGCATTACCCCTTACGGTCGGATTGAGCAGGATACTGCTGTTATTGCAAAGCATGGTATCCGGTCCGGCATCCACCGCCAGCGACGACCCGATGATCTGCGTCGTCAGCGTATCGGGACAGCCGTAACCGGCGTAAGGAGTCAGCACAACATGGTACTGCGTAGACACGGTGGGCGTGGCTACCGTAATCGATTGACCGGTGCCGACGATGCTGGTATAGCTCGCGTTGTACCAGGTGTAAGTCTGGAAACCGGGCGGGGCTGTAAGAGGACTGGTCGGGTTGCAGGTGCTGCTGGAGATGGCAAACAGCCCGCAGCTCATGTCGACATAGCCGTAGCCCATATGGCCGCCAAGGGAGCAGTCGGCGGCGGTGAACTCGACGACCAGGGTATTTCCGGCCTGCCCGCTGAGGTTCAGGCTGCCCGTCGCCCAGGGCTTGTAGTAGACGACCGCCCCGTTGGGGTGATTACCGATGTTCGGGCTCGTGCTGAACCCGGGCAGCCCCCCGGCGGATACATACACGAAGCTGGCGCAGTTAATGGTCGCATTGGTGACGGCATTGTACACCCGGACCTGGAAGAATGGCTGCTCATAGGTCTTGTGGGCGGGATTTTCAAATACCACCGCGTAACGGTAGATCAGGCTGTAATTGTTTACCGTAGAGGGAACGGTAATGACGTAGCGGGCGCGGTCCACCTGTGCGCCGACCTGGTCGTTGCCCAGCTTCAGGGAATAGGAGCCGCCGACCGGGTCCACGATGGGGAAGCCGCCGTAGTAATCGGTCGCCGTGCCGCTGGTCAGCGTATGCCGCCCGCTTAT
>JASLDA010000211.1 GCA_030151745.1 Chitinophagaceae bacterium
CATGTACAAGAAGCTCTTCGTTTACGAAGGCACCGAGCATCCGCACACTGCCCAACAGCCGAAGGAACTGAAATAAATCATTCAAGTAGAAGGTATAAAGACAAAGACACAAAGCGCACAGCAGCTGTCCCGTTCCGAAGGCTTTCTACTTTCTACTAACGACTTTCTACTTTAAAAATGGAAAAACAAAACAACGCCATTGGCCGCCGGAAGGAAGCCGTAGCCCGCGTATATGTTTCTAAGGGCAGTGGCGCCGTTACCGTAAATGGTAAGGACTATAAAGAATATTTCCCGCTGATGTACCTGCAAAACCAGGTAGAGCTGCCGTTCAAGACCATTGAAGGTATCGAAGGCACCCTCGACGTGGTGGTGAACGTGCAGGGCGGTGGCCCGAAGGGCCAGGCCGAAGCCATCAAGATGGCTATCGCCCGCGCTCTTTGCGAAGTGAACGCCGAATACCGTCCGGCTCTGAAGAAGGAAGGCCTGCTCCGTCGCGACAGCCGCTCCGTAGAGCGTAAGAAGTTCGGTAAGGCCAAGGCCCGCCGCTCATTCCAGTTCAGCAAGCGTTAATATTCAAACTCTGGTGTTTGGTATCGGGTATCAAGTATCAGGACTGCACGACTACTTATACAGCTACGCATCCTGATACCTGATACCTGCAACCTGATACCGTCAAATCTTTACTCTAATGGAAGAAAATAAAAGCCTTCATCAGCAGCTCCTGGAAGCCGGTGTACACTTCGGCCACCTCCGCAAGAAGTGGAACCCCAAGATGCTGCCGTATATCTTCGCCGAAAAGAACGGCATTCATATCATCGACCTGAACAAGACCATCGACGGTCTGCAGGAAGCCGCAGCCGCCATGAAGCAAATGGCCAAGAGCGGTAAGAAGATCATGTTCGTCGCTACCAAGAAGCAAGCCAAGGAAATCGTTTCCGAAGCAGCTGCCCGCGTGAACATGCCCTTCGTTACCGAGCGCTGGCTCGGCGGCATGCTCACCAACTTCCAGACGATCCGCAAGAGCGTCAAGAAGATGCAGAGCATCGAGAAAATGCTGCAGGACGGCACCATGGACAGCGTTACCAAGAAGGAGCGCCTGACCCTGAGCCGCAGCAAGGAAAAGATGGAAAAGGTCCTGGGCGGTATCGCTCAGATGGGCCGCACCCCGGCCGCGCTGTTCCTGGTGGACATCAGCCACGAGCACATCGCTCTGGCCGAAGCCAAGCGCCTGGGCATCACGACCCTCGCCATGGTTGATACCAACAGCGACCCGACCAAGGTAGACTTCGCCGTTCCCGCGAACGACGACGCCACCAAGTCCATCGCCATCATCGTAAACTACCTGACCGCCGCCATCATGGAAGGTCTGCAGGAACGCAACACGATGAAGGAAGGCGAAGACGAAGCAGCCAACGAAGAGAACGAAGAAGCAGGCAACACCCGCATGCAGGGCGGCGAAGACGAGAACGAAGGCCGCGAGCGCGGTGATCGTCAGCGTCGCGGCGCAGGCAACGGGGCCGGCGTAGGCCGCAGCCGCACCGGTACAGGTGGCGGCGCAGGCCGTCCCCGCGCCGGTGCCGGCGGACCCGGCGGTGGCCGCCGCTAATCAGCGATAAAAAAGAAAAGCCCGGACAAGGTCCGGGCTTTTCTTTTTTATCGCCGCCGGAGCAATGGCTGCAGGGACCGCTGCGCTCCTTTCCCAATTCCGCCTCGGAAAATCCTGCACCTTAAACAGCCCAAAAATGTCCGCGCCCGGCACACAGGCTAGACAAGTTTCCCTACCCACGCTCAACCATTCAACTTCCCAAGGGTTACCTTTCCGGCAAACAGGGTATTAATGCTTCAAAGCGGACGCTTCCGCTTCTAAACATACGATCATGCACCGCCTTTTCAACATCGAGCATAACGCGCAGAGCCCGCTGGGCTTCCGGCGCGGGGGCGGCTTTGCCCGGGATGGACTGACCCAGATCCTGACCGCAGCATATTATGCCCCGCAGCTTCCTCTGCGGGGCATTTCTTTTCCCGCAGCACTCAATCCCAATGAACAATCCGCACCCTCCACTCATCCATAAGTCCGCCTCCGGCACCAGGCCGGCCGGCGCCCACCGCGGAATCCCTCAGCAGGACGAGCGGGCAGAACATCAAACCTGAGCCTCGCAGCAACCTGCGCCGGCTCCAAAACAACGAATATGAAACTGAACATTTTCCGGCGCAGGGTCGCCAGCATGAACTACCTGTTCAGCAGCCAGTACATCGACCCGAAGGCGCTGTTCCTGGCAACCTATAGCTCCCTGCCGAGCGTGACCTACCTGAACAACCTGGATGTGAACGCCGCGCTGGGCCGGCTGCGCAGCAATATCGCCGCCGAGATCCGCGACTTCTACCAATATGCCGAATACAATGCAGCATCCGGCCGGACGGAATTCAACGTACAATTCTATGTGCTGTGCAAGCCCTGCATCATCGAGATCGGCGCCGATTTCGTGACCTTGTACCACGCCCGCTCGCTGAACGACTGGGCCGGCGCATTCCTGCGGGACCTGTCCGGCTTCTGCAGGACCGAAGGCAGCAGGCGCCCGATCGGCTTCGCTACCCGGCAGGAACAGGAGAACTGAGTATGCTCCCTGAGATAATAAACGCAGACCGGGGCCGGTCTGCGTTTATCCCCCTCGGGCCGGGTATATAAGCCGGCTTTCGGGCCAAGGGACTTCATTTTCCCTTTTAGCGTATCCCGTTTTGTATTTTGAATCTTGAATTTTGCATTAGTTCCCCGGATTTTTCCGAATTTCGCGCGTCAAATTGAAACAATTCCCTAAACGATACCAATAACCATGAGCGTAACTATTACCGCCCAGGATGTTGCCAAGCTGCGCGCACAAACAGGCGCCGGTATGGCTGATTGCCGCAAGGCCCTCGTCGAAAGCAACGGCGACTTCGAAGGCGCGATCGACTATCTCCGCAAGAAGGGCCAGAAGGTTGCCGCCAACCGCAGCGACCGCGAAGCCAAGGAAGGTGTCGTCGTTGCCCGCACCAACGCAGATGGCAATTACGGCATCATCATCCAGCTCTCTTCCGAGACGGACTTCGTGAGCAAGAACGCAGACTTCATCCAGTTTGCGAACGACCTCGCCACCCTGGCGGAGCAAAACATGCCGGACAGCATCGAGGCCCTGAAGGAGCTGAAGATGGACGGCTCTACCGTCGCGGACAAGCTGAACGAAACCGTAGCCAAGATCGGTGAGAAGATCGACGTGGTCCGCTACGAGCAGGTAAGCGCCGATACCGTCGTCGCTTATATCCACGGCAATTACCGCATCGGCGTACTCGTAGGCATGAACAATGCCAAGGGCGAGCACGTAGCCGCTGCCGGCAAGGACGTAGCGATGCAGATCGCCGCGATGAACCCGCTTGGCCTGAGCCACGAGAGCATCGAGCCGGCCGTCATCGAGCGCGAGCGCAACATCGTGATGGAGCAAATGAAGGCCGATCCGAAGATGGCCGGCAAGCCCGAAGAAATGATCGCAAAAGTCGCTGAAGGCAAGCTGAACGCGTTCTTCAAGGAAAACACCCTGATGGCCCAACCCTTCGTGAAGGACAACGGCAAGAGCGTAGCCGATTACGTAAAGAGCATCGACAAGAACCTGGACATCGTCCAGTTCAAGCGCGTAGCCATCGGATAAAGAACCAGGATTTCCGGGTTTGCCGGCTTATCCATGTCACAGAAGCGGCCGTCTCGATCGAGGCGGCCGCTTTACTATTTAAGGTTGAAGATTCCATACAAATCGGCCAGGCTCCCAGTCCATTGCCTATTGCAAATTGCCTATTGCCTATTCCATGGAAACTGAGGCTCCATTGCCGGCTGATCAAGCTCCCGGAAGCACCGCAGCGCCAACCTAAAACCGGGGCACGATAGCGACCGTAAGCCGGCTGATACAGACAAGCTTCCCCTTGTCATCGTGGATGCGGATGTCCCAGACGTGGGTCCTGGCACCGATGTGCACGGCGCGGCATACGCCTGTCACCCAACCGCTCTTCACCGGCCTCAGGTGATTGGCATTGACTTCGAGGCCGACGCCTATGAACTTCCCCGTATCGACGATCAGGTTGGAAGCCACGCTGCCCAGGCTTTCCGCGAGCACTACCGACGCGCCGCCATGGAGTATCCCGTAAGGCTGGTGCGTACGCTCGTCCACGGGCATCCGCGCGCTGAGCGATTCATCGTCTACCGCGCTGAACTCGATGCCCATGAGGCTGGCGAGATTGCGCGGCATTTCGTTCAGTTCGTCGAGATCGACGGGAAATCTCCAAAGAGAACCCCGATTTTCAGGATTAGCCATGTACTGGAGCCAGGATTTACGCGATTTTACGGATTAACCACGTCATGGACAGTTATGGAACCAAGAACAGCAGGAAAGATCAGCCAGATCTGATATGCTGCTTTGCGGACATGGATAGTCCTTTCAATCTTGTCTGAATTAATACACGTGCTGGCCGCCGTTGATGCTGTAGTTCGCTCCGGTAATGAAGCCGGCCTCATCGCTGGCGAGAAAGCTTACCAGGTGCGCCACCTCATGAGTGCCGCCCAGGCGTCCCATCGGGATCTGCGCGACGATCGCGTCGCGATACTTCTGCTCTACGGCCATCACCATGTCCGTGCCGATATAGCCC
>JASLDA010000216.1 GCA_030151745.1 Chitinophagaceae bacterium
CCAGATGATCTGTCTTACCGGGCTGTAATACGTCTTGCCGTTTCGCAGGGTGTATTGCAGGCGGTAGTAGAGCACCCGCGTATTCACCTGCCCGATCAAGTCGATATAGGTGTACTCGAAATCGTTATTGCCCTGCGCAGTCTTGTACGAAATCGTGCGGAAGTCGGCCCCGTTCTCGGAGCGCTGCAGCTCATAGCCGGACACCTGCGTATCGACATGGCTCAGCCAGGACGTCAGCACCGAGCTTTCGGAAATCTTGCGGGCCATAAATTCCACCGACGATACCGGCAGCGGGAAGGCGTTCCCGGCGCCGCCGGTATTGAACCACAGTTCCGAGAACGAGTTCACCTTGAACTCTGCATAATAGCCGGCGTCATACGGTACCCAGCGCAGGCGGGTATAGGGTATGAATACGTAGGTTCCGCCGATATTGTCGCTCAGATCCCCGTTTTCCAGGGCCTTGTTGCTGTTATCGTATTTCGTGACGCCGAGCTCGTAGGCATCTTCCGGCTTGGAGCAGCCGGCGCAGCCAGTCGCATTCACCAGGGTCAGCACATCGGCATCGGGAATGTACAGGCGGGTCGTTATCGAATCCGTCGGCGTATTCTGCGTATTGATCACGAAACTGCGGGGCAGGTAGTATTGCGAGGATGCGCTGTTAATGATCGAGGCGTGCGTGTACACGGTCAGATCGGTGGTGCCGAGATTGCCGCTTCCGGGATCCAGCTGGGAAATGACCGCGCCTCCCGAGCCGAATTGCGTGAAGCCCCCGCTGCTCACCGTTTGCGAAATAGGTCCTGCAGCGCCGCCGGTGTAAAGCGCAGCGCTCCGGCTGTAGACATGGATATCGTCGATGGCCAGGCCTTCAAAGCTGGTTCCCGGATCTCCGTACATGACAAAGCGGAAGCGCAGGGGTTGCATCAGGCCTGAGGGCAGCGGGATGCTGGCCACTTTCCAGCGCGTGCCGGACTGCGAGTTCCATACCTGGAAGCTGCTGCTGTTATACCAGTTCGTGCCTTGCCCGGCTGCGCCCAGCTTCGTCCATACCGTATCGTCGGTGCTGTATTCCACCCAGGCGCCGTCGCAGAACGTGCCCGGTCCGCAATCCTCGATTTCCGATGCCATGGAGAAGCTCAGCATCGGGTTGGAAAGCCCGCCCAGGGAGAAACAGGGGCTGTACAGGTACGATAGCTCGTTGTCGTTGTAATTCCCGCTCAGGCTGGTCTTCCAGGCCTTGGTGCCGCTTGCCGCCTTGTGGATCTTCGGGCTTGCCGGCGTGCCGAACTGCCAGCTGCTGTTCATTCCGTCGGCAAACCAATAGCCGTCCCCGCTTTCGAAATCCTGCAGATAGGGATAAGATGTGATCAGCGGCTGATTGCGGAAGCTGAAACCGAGCACGGAATCGTTCTGGTGATATGTATCGCCGGCTGCCTGTATCCAGATGCGCAGGGAATGGGCCCCCGGTGCCGAGGCGTTGAAAGGCTGTGCGAAGGTGAAAGGCATGGTCGTCTTCCCCGCCAGGCTGGGGATCGAATCCTTCATGACGGCGCCGCCGTCGAGCTGGTAATAGACGTAGATGTTCGACAAGGCGGCGGTGACTCCGTTCGTAACCGTGATCGTCAGCGGCGTCGCCGCTCCCAGGCCGCAGCTCACCCGGGTCGGTGAAATCACGCCCGTGATGCCGGCATCGTTTGCTACCGAGTACAACTTGAAATTGTCGAGTGTCAGCCCGTTGCCGTACTCGTTATTCGCGATAACCGCGGTATCGAATTGTCCGAATGCGATCTGGGCGGAGCTGCTGAAACCCTGCGACGCGGAAAGCAGCGCGTCGCTTATGCTCAGGCTGCCGCTGTGATAGACCCGCCCGGGGACCCCGGAACGATTGTAGGTGAAGAGCGGCAGCCAGGGCTGCGCATCGCTTCCCCGCACCCAGACGCGGTTGCTGTCGGCCGTTTTGCTGCGCCCGTGAATCTTATAGTCGAACTCGACGCGGACCTCATCGGTCCCCACGGTGGCGCCGCCCAGGTTGAACGTACCGACGACCCGGTTGAAAGATGCCGCCATGTTCTGCGCCATATCCATGCTGAGCGACCTGTTGCCGCCGATGAGGATCGTCGGATCGATAAAGCTGCGCAGCCGGCCGGTATCGTGGCTGTTTGCGAAATCCCAGTGCTCGTTGGCAGAGAAGCCCATCGAGTCGGCCCGCAGCTCCAGCGGAGCCAGAGCTTCGAAGTCGTCCGTAAAGCCGCTGCTCAGCGCTATCGCGGTATTCTGAAGCTGCCGCACGGTACGTGAAACGGTATCGTTCTGCTGTACAGGGTCCGTCGCCGATAAGTTTGTTACTGCGGCACGTATGGTATAGCTCCCCGGCGCGCTGAGGTTCAGCCCCGGAAAGCTCACGATCGCCGTGGCTCCCGCCGCGATGCCGGGCACCGTCTGCGCCGTCCAGCTTCCGCCGTTCAGCTGGTAGGCGACCTGGAACGAGGCTACGGCGGCATCGTCCAGGTTGCGCACCGCGATCTGCAGGTTTTCGCTCGCCGTCAGCGCGGAGCCTGTATTTAAACGACCGGAAGCCGGAGATACGATAGCCGCGGCGCTCAGATCGTTATCTGAAATAGTTCCGCTGCAGTTTCCGGTGTTCGGCACCCGGCTGATACCCATGCTGCGGTAGCCCCGTACCGTACCGAAAAGAGGCTGCACCGAGAAATAGTACAGGCTGTCGGGCGTAAGACCGGACGCTACGTAGTTCGTGTCGGTCTGTGTCTGCACAGCATGCATG
>JASLDA010000224.1 GCA_030151745.1 Chitinophagaceae bacterium
GACCAGATCGGCTCCGGCCTGCTGTTCCGCTCCTACGAAGACCGGGGCCTGCTGATCGATAACGCGCTCGTCGGGGCGCATGTCCGGTACCGGCCGACCTCCAATATCACCCTGAAAGCGTTCGCCGGCCAGCAGAAGCGCATCACCGCGGATAAGCTCAATAACGAGCGCTACCAGCCGCAGATCAAGGGCTTCAACGCGGAAGGCGACTTCGACCTGGGCAAGGCTCATATCTCTCCCGGCATCGGCGTGCTGAACCGGACGCTGGACGAGGCTTCGATCAACGCCGTCGCTGCGACGATCAATTCGCAGAATCTGGATACCCGCTTCGTGCCGCGCTACAACATGTACGCATTCACGGCGTACAACACGCTTACTCTGGGCGACTTCTCCTGGTATGCCGAAGGCGCTTACAAAACGCACGAGGCGATCGACAATACGCAGATGCTGATCGACGTGCCCGGGAACGTGGAGTACACGACCCTGGGCTATGCGCGCAAGGGCATCGCGGTCAACCTCACCGGCAAGCGCACGGAGAATTTCGAGATGCGCACCTCGCCCCGGGAAGCCCTGCTGCGCGGCATGCTGAACTGGCAGCCGATCGTAGCACGGATCCGCCCGCAGCGCCTGATGTCCCGCTACACGCCTGCTTCGCAGAACCTGTCCGAAATGGCCGGCGGCGCGGATGTGCTGATATCGCCGAAGGAAAACCTGGACATCACCCTGAACTACACGCACATCAATACGCTCAATGACGTAAAGCTGTATCGCGAGATCTACGGTGAAGCGGAGTACCGCGGCCTCGACAAGTGGATACTCGTAGGCGGCGCGCAATATCTGAACTATAACCAGGAACTCTACCAGGTGCGCCCGGGTGTGCCTATGGTGGAGGCGATCACCCCTTTTGCAGAAGCTACCTATCGCTTTAACGATAAGAGGAGCCTCCGCGTCGAAGTGGAATACATGCAGACCAAGCAGGATTACGGCTCCTGGGTCTTTGCCCTGCTGGAATATACCATCGCGCCGCGCTGGGCTTTCGCGCTCAGCGATATGTACATCACGCAGCTGAACCCGGAGAATATCTCCGGTCTCACCAAGTCGCCCCACTACTACAACGCGTTCCTCGCTTATACCAAGGGGCCGCACCGCTTCACGGTCAGCTACGTAAAGCAGCCGGACGGCATCAACTGCACGGGTGGCGTATGCCGCTACGAGCCCGCCTTCAGCGGCCTGCGCTTCGGCGTGACCTCGAGCTGGTAAGGCGAGGCTACCCGGTATACTGGCATCATTCTGTTGCGCCGCAGCGCCGATGCCTGCCCGCTTTGGTTCCGCTGCTCTCGGCCTGCTCCTGCTTTGCTGCGGGGCGGAGGCCGCCGCGCAGGAGCCTTCCGGCGACTCGGCAGCTCCGCGCTCGCTGCCCGGGGTTTCCGTTCAGGCATACCTGCTGGACCGTGCCGCCGTCCGCATCCCGGCGGCTATAGGCCTTGTCGATTCCTCGGGCCTGAGGCGATCCGGCAGCGGCAGCATCGTGAGCGCCGTCAATACCGTTCCCGGCGTACGCATGGAGGAACGCTCGCCCGGCTCATACCGGCTGGCGATCCGGGGCTCCTCGCTGCGCGCGCCCTTCGGTGTCCGCAATGTAAAGGTGTACTATAACGGCATCCCGTTTACGGACCCCGGCGGCAACACGTACTTAAACCAGCTCGGCTTCTATAACGTCGGCAGCATCGAGCTCATCAAAGGGCCGGGTTCCTCGCTCTACGGAGCCGGGACGGGTGGGGTGATGCTCATCGGCAGCCTGCCCGCGGCGATCCGCGGCGGCGCCGCGCTGGAGGCCACCGCCGGTTCCTACGGACTGTACAGCCTGGCTGCGGAGGCCCGTTCCGCGGACAGCTCCGGCCGCCTGGCAGGAGTGCTGCGCTACCAGCATTTACAGGCGGATGGCTACCGGGAGCAGAGCGCGCTGCGCCGCGATGTTTTCTCCTGGGACGGCCGCGCCAGCCTGGGGCCCGGCCTGAGCCTCAGCGGCCATTTTTTCTGCACGGACCTGCTCTACCAGACGCCGGGAGCGCTTACGAAGGCCGAATACGACGCGGATCCCCGGGCGGCAAGGCCCGCCTCCGGTGCCAGTCCCGGGGCCCGGGAGGCGGGAGCGGAGATCCGCCAGAGGGCCTTCCTGGCGGGTGTTTCGCTGGACTGTCGCATAGCGCCGCGCTGGAGCTACACGCTGAGCCTGTATGCCGCACATACGGTCTTCGAGAACCCGACGATCCGGAACCGGAGCCGCAGCAGCGAGCCCCATGGAGGCGGCCGGGCCAGCCTCAGCTACCGCCGGGCGGGCCTGCTGGTCACCGGGGGCCTGGAGCTGCAGTCGGCCGACAACAGCGTGCAGACCTACAGCAATCGCCTCGGGGGACCCGATACGCTGCAATCGGACGATGTCCTGGCGCTGCGCACGGGCTTCGTTTTTCTGCAGGGCAGCTACGAGCTGAGGCGCTGGCTGCTTACGGCCGGTGCCAGCATAAATGCTTTTCGGCTGCGTTACCGGCGCGTAAACCTTGCAGGCGAGGAGACCCTGCGCGATATCGACAATACCGCCGCTCCCCGCTTTGCCCTGGGCTACCGGATCGGGGCCGGCATGACCGGCTATGCCAGCGTCGCGCGCGGCTTCTCTCCACCCAGCAGCGCGGAGCTCTCGCCCTCGGGAGGGACGCTTAATGCCGGCCTGGAGCCGGAGGCCGGCTGGAATTACGAACTCGGAATACACCGTGCCGGCCGGTTCAGCTGCAACGCCGCCATTTATTACTTCCGGCTGCGGCAAGCTATCGTTCAGCGCCGGGACGCCGCGGGCGGCGATTACTACATAAACAGCGGCGGTACGAACCAGGCCGGGATAGAGCTGGACGCCCGCTATGACCTGGGCCCGGACTGGGCTTTCAGCGCGGCATACAGCTACCAGCATTTCCGCTATGCCGATTTCATGCAGATCGACCAGGACTATACCGGCCACGCCATGCCGGGCGTCGCGCCGCATACGGTTTTTGCAGCAATCGACTGGGGCGGTCCCTCCGGACCGTATGTGCGGCTCAGCGGCAGCGGGGTTGATTTTATGTATCCCGACGACGCGAATTCTACAACTATACCCGGTTACATACTGCTCGGCGCCCGGGCCGGGTACCGCTTCGGCACAGGCCGGTACGGTTTCGAAATCTTTGCGGGCGGCGATAATCTCGGGAACGCGAAATACAGCGCAGGGCCTGATATCAACGCGTTCGGCGGGCGCTACTACAACGCGGCCCCGGGCCGCTCGTTCTACGCCGGGTTCCGGCTGCAGCGCGGCAGCGCCGGCCTGTGAACGCTTCTCGGACCGATTTTTTAGCATGACAGGCGTACCATTCCCATGAGCAAGAAGATTCTTATCGTCGGTGCCGGCTTTTCCGGCGCCACTTTCGGCCGGCTGGCCGCCGAAGCAGGTCACCAGGTCACCATCATCGATCGCCGGGAGCATATCGGCGGCAATGCCTACAGCTATAAGGACGAAGAGACGGGCATCGACGTGCACAAGTACGGCGCGCATATCTTCCATACCAATGATGAGACGGTCTGGAATTTCGTGAGCCGGTTCACGACCTTCAACGGCTATGTGAACCGCGTGAAGGCCCGCAGCAACGGCCGCATTTATACCATGCCGGTAAACCTGCATACCATAAACCAGTTTTTCAACAAGACCTTCTCTCCGGGCGAGGCCGAAGCGTTCATCGAATCGCTCCGGGTGCCGGTGGACCGGATCACCAACTTCGAGGAATTCGTCACGTCCTCGATCGGCGTCGAGCTCTACGAGGCGTTCTACAAGTATTACTCGATCAAACAGTGGGGCGTGCAGCCGCAGGAGATCAACGTCAGCACGGCCAAGCGGCTGCCGATCCGCTTTATCTACGACGACAATTATTTCAACGATAAATACCAGGGAATCCCTACCGACGGCTACACGCCCATCTTCGAGCGTATGCTGGATCACCCGAACATCAAGGTCATTCTCGGCGCTGAATATGCAGACGTGAAGGATAGCTGGCGTAGCCGGTATGACAACCTGGTTTTCACAGGCACCATCGACTATTACTTCGGTCATGTTTACGGCAAGCTGCCGTACCGCACCATCCGCTTCGAAGAGGTACGCGACAAGGAGATCCAGGGCAACGCCGTGATCAACTACACCGATATGAGCCAGCCGTTCACGCGTATCATCGAGCACAAGTATTTCGCCCCGGGAAAGAAGTACGATCGCAGCGTCGGCTTCCTGGAATATTCCGAAGCGGCCGATTCCAGCCGCGACCCCTATTATCCTGTCCGCAACGAGGAGAGCGACAAGATCTTCGCCCGGTATGAAAAGCTCGCGAAGGAGGAGAAGGACGTGCTGTTCATCGGCCGGCTTGCCGAGTTTAAGTACTACGACATGCATCAGGTAATAGGCGCCGCCATGGCAGCGTTCAGGCGCTGGATCAAGACGGATGTCGAGCTCGCAGCCTGAGGTGCTTGGCGGGGTGTGCGTATCTTGCCCGCTCAATGACATATATGACCCGCCTTGCCTGTTTTGCGCTGACCGCCGCCATTTTCACCGCCTGCAAAACGAAGCAGCAGACCCCGCTGGTCGGCAGCTGGAAGCTCGCCGCCATCAGCGCGACGCCTGAGGCCGCGCTGGCCGGGGAAAGCCCCGTAGGTGCCATCTATACGTTCCGGGCCGACAGCACTATGACCTTGGGCGCCTCGAGCGCACCGCAGCGTTACGAGCTGCTTCGCCTGCCCGAAGGATTGTTTCTCGTCGTCGACGGCAGCCAGGCGCACCGGTACCGCATAATCGCCATGACGCCTTCCGAGCTGAGCCTGGAGGAAAACAAGGAAGATGCCCGGGTCAATATGCAGCTGGAATTCCAGCGCTGAGCGCCGGGCCTCGCAGGAACCCCTGACGGGCGCTAGTAGAAGTCGTAGTCTCTTCTTACGATATTCAGCCGGAGTCCGCCGTATATATACGTGCTGGAATTGTCCCGCGCCGGCGTGTTCTCGAAGCTCTGTTGCCGGTGTGTCGCGCCGAGGTCGATGAAAAGGTTCTCCTTCAGCTCATACGAGATATTGAGATTTACCGACAGGGTATTTGCCGGGATCCCGTTGATCAGGGCGTAGCCGTACTCGTTGTCCGGGCCGACCGGCGTCCGGTTGTTGTAGTTCAGGAACGGGTTGCTGCCATAGTTGCTTCCGTTACTGTCTATGCCTTGACGATAATACATCGCCTTGGCGCTCAGGTACAGCTTTCGGACCGGTTGGTAGCGCGCGATGCCGATCAGCTCCGCGAAGCCCGCGCCGAGGGGATGCGCCAGGGGCTGATTGTAATGCGTGTAGTTCGCATTGCTGTCGGAGTGGGAATAGGAGAAGGGGCGCACCAGGTTCACCTCGCCCTGCAGGTCGAGGTTGCGGATCCCGAGCGCATCGAACCATTTGCCCCCCAGCTGCACGCCGAATTTGTTGCCGAACCAGCCTTTGCCGGCAAACAGCTCCTTGCTGCGGAATTCGTCGAAGAAGATCTGCCCGTAGAACTGCAGGTGCTGCGCCGCGATCGCCTTGAAGTTCAGGCCCAGGTTTACATTGTCCGGGGAGCCGTTCGCGCGTTCGATGGCGCGGTAGAGAATGACCGGGTTCATGTAGGAGAACTCGAAGCGGTTCCCGCGGGAGAAGATCGTGCTTTCAAACAGGCCGATGTTCAGCCAGCGCGTGGCATTCACGCTCAGATGGTGCATGGTCGCGTACTTATGCGGCAGCTGCTGGTCCAGGCCGCGCGTGTACTGCGGCGTAAGCTCCAGGTACAGGTTCTGGTAGTTGAGCTTCCAGATCCGGGTGTTGAGCCGCAGGAAGGTCGCGGGGGCGGAGAAGTCGGACAGGAACAGGCTGCGGTAGCCGTCGCCCAGGAAATGCTTGTCGTAGCCGAAGGTGACGTTCAGGACATCCTTGATGGCCGCGAAATCCACGTAGCCCCGGGCCTGGAGATAGTCGAAGGTCTTATTGTTCGGCGTTTGATAGTAGTCCGCTCCCGGAACCGCCGTCTGCCCGTTGAAGAGACCATTGGCATAGTTCCGCACGAAGCTTGGAGGCTGCTCCTGGTTATCTGCAAAATAAGTGTACACCCCGATCTTATCGGCGATCACGGCCCTGGCCTCGATGCCGCGGCTGGAAGCCCAGTAGCTGTCGTCTCCGAAGGTGCTTTTCTCGTACAGCGCCGAGCCCGAGATCACCGGATTCGCGACGAGGAAGAAGTTCGGGGTCTTTACGTGTACGAAGTCGGGCTGCTTATTGTAGAGCGCGCCTTTGAACCAGGGAGTCCGGGAATTGATCGCGCCGTCCCCGTTGGAAGCCCATTCCCCGCTGACCGAGATCGCATGTTCGATATTGTACCGGTCGATATCGCTGAGGCCGGTACCCCCGTTTACCCCGTCGCCCATATCCAGGTCCCGCGCGGACTCCAGGAATCGCACGGCGTTCTTCCGGCTCAGGGGCTTATCGCTCAGGAACAGGTTCCGGTCCAGGAATCCCTGCCGTGTTTCCAGCCGGTCGAACAGATGATAGTCTTCCTGGCCGAGCTGCAGATACGTGGTTTGAGCCCGGAGGGGAGCGACGCTGCCGAGCAGCAGCGCAAGGGGAATTAATTTTTTGGTCATGCGGGGCGCAGTGTGTGAAGGGCGGTAACTTGCTGCAAAAGTATTTGCAAATAACGCAGCCTCCTGATATATGTCCGATACGATTCTGATCAAAAACGCGACTCTGGTAAACGAAGGCCGGAAATGGAATGCCGATGTTCTCATCCGCAAGGGACGTATCGAGCAGATCGGCTCCGGCCTGAGCGCCGCGGAAGCGCACCGGGAGATAGACGCCGAAGGACTGCACCTGATCCCGGGCGTGATCGACGACCAGGTGCATTTCCGCGAGCCCGGCCTTACTCATAAGGCCAATATCATGACGGAGTCCCGCGCCGCCGTCGCGGGAGGAACGACTTCGTTCATGGAAATGCCGAATACGAGCCCGGCTGCGCTGACGCAGGAATTGCTCGAGGCCAAGTATGAGATAGCGGCGGCCTGCAGCCCTGCGAATTACTCCTTCTTCATGGGCGTCTCCAATGACAATGCCGAGGAGGTGCTGCGTACGAACGAGCGGAAGACGGAAGTATGCGGCGTCAAGATATTTATGGGCTCCTCCACCGGCTCCATGCTGGTGGACAACTTCGTGACCCTGAACCGGATCTTCTCCGGTACCGAGCTGCTTATCGCGACGCACTGCGAAGACGAGCGTATCATCGCAGCGAACAAGGAGCGCTACGCCGATGCGGATCAGGCAGCCTACCATCCGCTGATCAGGGATGCGGAAGCCTGTTTCGAGAGCTCCTTTACGGCTATACAGCTGGCCAAGCAGACCGGCGCTCGCCTGCATATCCTTCACATCTCGACGGCGCGGGAGCTGCAGCTGTTCGGGAATATGCTCCCGCTGCGGGAAAAGCAGATCACCTCGGAAGTCTGCGTGCATCACCTGCATTTTACCGCCGAGGATTACGAGCGCTTCGGCAATCTCATCAAATGCAACCCCGCCATAAAGGCGCCGGAGAACAAGGCCGCGCTCTGGGAAGGCCTGCTGGACGACCGCCTCGATATCATCGCGACCGACCACGCCCCGCATACCTGGGAGGAGAAGCTGCTGCCTTACCAGCAGGCTCCGTCCGGGGTGCCGCTGGTGCAGCACAGCCTGCTGCTGATGCTGCAGTATGTGCACGAGGGCCGTATCAGCCTCGAAAAAGTGGTGGAGAAGATGGCCCATGCCCCGGCCGATTGCTTCCGGATCAAAGACCGCGGCTTCATTCGCGAAGGCTATGCCGCAGACCTGGTTCTCGTCGATATGCACGGGGGGACGGAGGTCTCCAAATCGAATATCCTGTACCGCTGCGGCTGGTCGCCGTTTGAAGGCCACCGCTTCCCCGCGCGCATCACGCATACGCTGGTCAACGGCACGGTGGTTTATGAAAACGGGCAGGTGCAGGAGTCTATTGCCGGGCGCCGCCTCCAGTTCGACCGCTGATGCAGAACGACAAGACCACCTTACGGGACCTTTCCATATTCGGAAATCAGGGCGAGGATATCGCCAGCCTGATCGACCGCTGTACGACTGCCGCAGGAAGGGAGTACCTGCGCGATTATATTCGCAACCCGCCGGATAGTTACGAAGGCCTGCTGGCCATGCAGGAGGTGATCCGCTGGTGGTCCGGCAATGAAGCCGCCTGGACCACGGTAATCTCGAACGGTACGGTCGTGATGCTGGAAAAATTCTACGAAGCCGCGGATACGCACGGGCAGGCGCCCGGCGACCTGTCTATGGTCTTCGGCAATATCTTCCAGCGTTTTTTTAACCGCAACGAGTACAGCTTCGTCCAGTTCTCGCTCACCCATCTTTCCGATTTTCTCAAAGGCATGCAGGAGCTTGCCGCCCTGCTGGAGCGGCAGGACCTTCCGGCATTGCTGCGCAGCGAGCTGGCCCTGGTGGTGGGAGAGCTCGGTCATCCCCTGGTGCCGGAGCTCGTTTCCATTACCCGCAAGACGCCTTACAAGCAGCTGAGCCGCCTCGCGTACCGCGCGCGGCGGGAGCTGAAGAATTCCGTACAGCGCCTGCTCGGGCACTATGCGCGCCTGGATTGCTGGCAGGGGCTGGGCCGGGCTACGGCCGCCCTGGGCTGGATCTTCCCCGAGCTGCACCCGGCGCTTCCGGTGCGGTTCCGGGCGGCAGGGCTGCATCACCCCCTGCTGCATACCCCGGTCTCATATGAGATCGCCTTCGACGCCTCCCAGCATTTCCTGCTTCTTACCGGCGCCAATATGAGCGGAAAGACGACGTTCATGCGCAGTCTCGGCGTCGCTGCGCTGCTGTCGCATCTCGGTATGGGCGTGCCCGCCGCTGCTATGGAGATATCCTTTCTCCAGGGGATCATCACGAATATGCATGTGGAGGACAACCTGCTGCGCGGCGAAAGCTATTTCTTCGCGGAGGTGCAGCGCATGAAAAGCACGGCCCGGCGCATTGCCGGGGAGCAGCCGAACCTGGTGCTCATGGACGAGCTGTTCAAAGGCACCAATGTGCACGATGCCTATGAGTGCACGAGGGCGGTCGTGGAAGGTCTCCTGTATCATCCGCGGCACCTGATGGTGCTGAGCACGCATATCCACGAGGTTGCGCACCATTTCGAGAATCGCGGCGATATCCTCTTCGCTTATTTCGTGACCTCGATGTCGGAGGACGGGGCGTTCAGGTTCACGTACGAGCTGCGGCCCGGCATATCGAACGACCGGATCGGTTACCGCATCCTGCGCCAGGAGGGCGTGATCGATCTTTTAAAGAATACGTAGTCACCCGGCCGCTCGTATTCCGAATCCTGCAGTATGGCGACTGTCTCAACAAGCTTTCTTCTATTCCGCATATCATGAACAACCCGATTACTATCGAAGCGCTGGTAAGCGCGCCTGTGGATCAGGCCTGGACGCTCTGGAACGATCCCGAGCATGTCGTACAATGGAATGCCGCAAGTCCCGACTGGCATTCCCCCGCTGCCGAGAACGACCTGCGCGAGGGCGGTACCTTCAGCTACCGCATGGAAGCCCGGGACGGCAGCATGGGCTTCGATTTCGGAGGGACCTATACGGAAGTCCGCCCCGGAGCATCGCTGGCCTATACGCTCGGGGACGGGCGAAAGGTGCGCGTGGAGTTTCTCCCGGAAGGCGCGCGGACACGCATACGCGAGTCTTTCGACCCCGAATCGCAGAATCCGCCGGAAATGCAGCAGGCAGGCTGGCAGGCCATCCTCGACAATTTCGCGGCCTACGCGGAACGGCAAAGCCGGTCCTGAGTCGCAGGAGGCAAGCTATCTGCCTGATAGCTCGCGCGCTCCCAACGCTGTCCCTAAGCCGTCCGTCTTCCAGATAGGACCTGCCGCATAACGGCCGGCCAGCCTATGCCCGAACTTCTACAGAAAGCCGCCTGGCGGCTCCGGTTCCTTGTTTTTCTTGCGGGCATTGCCGCAATGCCGGCCTGTTGCTGCCGGGCGCAGTGCCCGCCGAACATCGACTTCAGCTTCGGCAATTTCAGCAAATGGAGCTGCGATACCGGCCAGGCTTCAGCTACTGCCGGGGCCTGGCCGGTTTTCAGCCCCGGAGGATTGTCGGGGCCTGTCGCGAACCGCCACAGTCTTACAAGCGGCCCGGGGGTCGATAAATATGGCGGCTTTCCGGTCGTAGCGCCCGGTGGCGGCCCTTACAGCATCAAGCTGGGGAACGATGGCGCCGGCGCCCAAGCGGAACGGATGCGGTATTTCATTCAGGTGCCGCCGGGATACAATAACTACAGTCTGCAGTACCGGTATGCCGCGGTCCTGGAAGCTCCCGCGGGCTCCGCTGGGGGAACAAGGCCGGCTTTTCAGATCGAAGCCATCGATTCGGCGACTCAAATGCCGGTCAATAACGGCTGTTCCGGGCAGACGCTCGTGGTCGGCGGTGCCGGGCCCGGATTCCAGCAATCGACGGTCGCTCCGTTCCCGAAATATATACCTTGGACCAGCGGTACACTGAACCTTTCCGGGCAGGGAGGCAGGACGATCATCATACAGATCACCAGTTTCGACGGCACGGCCGGCGGGCACTTCGGGTACGGGTATTTCGACATCATATCCTGCGGGACCTTCGAGGCTGCAATCACTTCCTGTAACCTGGACCAGGGCTTCGCCTCGCTGGAAGCTCCTCCCGGCTATGCGTCATATGCCTGGTATCGCGGCCCGGCTTCCGGCATGCCTTTCAGCACGACCCGGGGTATCAACCTGAGCCCCGTCCCTGCTGTCCCTACCGTCTATTATTGCGTGGCAACGCCCTACTCGGGGCAGGGCTGCAGCGACACCCTGGAGTCAAAGTCGATGTCGGACTTCAGCATGCGCATATCGCCGCATGTGATCTGTCAGAATTACGGGCCTGCGCTGCTGAGCGTTACGGCGAGCGGGGGGAGCAATGTCTTTAGCTACAACTGGCTGCCCAGTAACGGTCTCTATGTTATAGACCCATTTTCAGGAATACTGGATTCGTCGCATGCGGTCGCGATCGTGGGGGTAGGGCCGCTCTCCGTGTCGCATTTCATCTGCGGGGTATGGGATATGGTCGGATGTTATCGCTCGGACACTGCCTGGCTGCAAGCGCCTGCATATCGTGCCAGGATCGGGCAGGACACGACGATTTGCCTCGGTTCCGCCATCGCGCTGAGGCCGCGTATGTATCCTGCCGGCACTGGCTATAAATTCACCTGGAGTCCCGGAAGCGCTCTCAGCGATTCGACTGTGCAGAATCCTACGTACAGGCCTGTGGAAGCGGGTAACGAGGCGCTGGCGCTGCGCGTGGATTCGGGGTATTGTTCTGTGGTGGACTCCATCCATATCCGGACGCTCCCGGATACTTTCCGCACGGTCGACACGGCAGTCTGCAAAGGAGAGACTTTCAAGGCTGGTGTTTTTACGGACCCCCGCTTCCAGGATTCGCTCAGCTACACGTGGCTCCCGGCAAGTGGCCTGACATTGGGCGGGAACAACCGCCGGCCCACGATCTGGGCCGATAGCTCCATCTCCTATACCGTTACCATGTCGTACCCCGGATGCCCGGATGTGACGCGTACGCTGAATGTTATGGTAGAGCCGGTCCCCATCGTTGAAATCGGTGCGGACACTCTTGCCAAATGTTTCGGCACAGTGCTGCCGCTGGCGGCTTCGGTACTCCCTGCCGGATATCCCGGCTATACTTATACCTGGAGGCGGAATACCGGGCTCGACAGTACCGGGGTACCGCAGGTGCATTTCTCCGGAAACGAGGATACGACCCTGGTGCTGACTGTCCGTACGCCGCTTGGATGCCGGGGCGCGGACTCAGTGTACATCGATGCCCGCCCACTCCGGTTTGCGCACGTCACGCCGGGAGATACTGCCGTATGCCCGAATGACGAGGTTCGGATGCAGGCCGGCGGCGGCGTTTCGTATCGTTGGACGCCGGGGCTTTTCCTGAACGATTCGTCCTCGGCTGCCGTTACTGCCCGTCCTGTTTCCCCGGTGGACTACCTCGTCTTCGTGAAGGATGATATCGGATGCGCCGACACGCTTTCCGTATCGCTGTGGGTCCATGAGGGGGCTTTCGTGAAATTGCCGGACAGCATCGTCCTGAATTGGGGAGAATCGATACGGATGAACCCGGTCGGGAACGGCGCTTATTTCGAGTGGTCTCCCCCCGGAGGGCTGAGCGACCCGCATATCGCAGATCCCATCGCCGCACCGGACGAAAGCCGGCGCTATATCCTGTCCGTAAAGACAGATGCCGGGTGTGCGGCGACGGACAGCATCTACGTCCTGGTGAATTCCGCGCTTTTCCTGCCGAACGCTTTTGCGCCCGGGGATGGGATCAACCCTGAGTTCCGGATTTTACATACAGGCATACAAGCCTTGCAGAGCTTCCGCATCTATAACCGCTGGGGGAATCTCGTTTTTTCAACGACCGATATCAATAAAGGCTGGGACGGGAGCTATAAGGGGCAGCCGCAGCCGATGGATGTCTATGTCTATACCGTGGAGGCGATCGGGACCAGGGGTAAAGTGTTGAGGAAGAACGGCAATGTAACCTTGATCCGCTGAGCCTCTTCTGCAGCCCGCGGCGAGGCCGGATTTATTCATTCAGGCCGGGCACGCGGACGGGTGCGGATTCGAAATGGTTGGGTCCCCGGATCCGCTGAAATGCGCTGCCAGCACGCGTCTTGGCGGATTTTATTTTTTACGGAAAAGTTATTTTCTCCCAACCGGCCGGCGCGACGAGCCGTCTATTCAAATGCTACGCTCCAGGTCCGGAGCTGATCTGACAACACTATGAACGCTTTTGTACACCTCCCCATTAGGGGGCGGCAGGCATCGCCATGGGTGATGATTTGCCTTACGCTTCTGGCGCTGCTTTTCACCTTCCGCGGGCGCGCGCAGTCGTTGGTGACCTGCCCGCAGAACATCGATTTCAACCTGGGCAACCTTAGTCTGTGGAATTGCTATACCGGCCAGTCCACTACGGGGCCTGTCGGCGGAACTGCGATTTTTACCGGCAGCACCTTGTCCGGGCCGATTACCAACCGCCACACGATCACTTCCGGCGCCGGCTTCGATCCTTATGGAGGCTTCCCGGTAGTGGCCCCCGGGGGAGGCTTGTTCAGTCTTAAGCTCGGAAACGACAGCATCGGCGCGCAGGCCGAGCGGGTGCGATACTACGTGCATGTCCCGGTCGGATTCAACAACTATAGCTTCAGCTTCCGGTACGCGGTCGTATTCGAGGACCCGGTGTCCGGCCATGACCCCTGGACCAAGCCGTCGTTCCAGATCGCTGCATTCGACTCGGCTACCAACCTGCCGATAAGCAAGGGCTGCGCCTGGCAGACTTTCGTGGCCGGCGGCGTGCTTCCCGGCTTCCGGGTCTCGACCGTATCTCCCTATCCCCAGTATCTTCCCTGGACCAGCGGTACGCTCAACCTTTCCGGGCAGGGCGGGAAGACCATCGTGGTCGAAGTGACCTCGTTCGACTGTACGCTGGGCGCGCATTTCGGCTACGGCTATTTCGACGTCATATCCTGCGGCCAGTTCCAGGCCGCCCTCACCCACTGCGACCTGGACAAAGGTATCGTCACGCTGGAGGCGCCCGCGGGCTATGCCGCTTACAAGTGGTTCCGGGGCCCCGCGATCTCCGGGGCGCCGATGAGTGCATCCCGGACCTTCACGCTGCCCTCCGTACCACTGACGCCTACATACTACTATTGCGTGCTCACCCCTTACTCGGGGCCGGATTGCAACGATACGATACGAACGAGCCCGATATCGGACTTCCGGATGAGCGTCTCGCCGCATGAGATATGCAACTCGCTCGGGAAGCCTATAACGCTGGGCGTCACGGCAAGCGGCGGCCTGAACGACTTCCGCTATGAATGGTTTTCAAATCCGGTCCTCTCGCCGATCCCCCCCGATCTCTTCCTGTACGGCAAGCTGAATCCGCCGACGTCGAACGGCTCGGTGACGGCAGCGCCTTACGGCACCATGGATCTCGTATGCCGGGTCACCGATTCCATAGGTTGCTTCCACCAGGATACGGTACGGGTGCAGAACCCGGCCTTTGCCATCAACCTGGGTCCCGATATCACCACCTGCCTGCATACGCCGGTAAGTCTGAACCCCACGCTGACGCCTGCGGCGGGCCCGGGCTATATTTTTACCTGGAACACCCAGACCCATCTCAGCGATTCCACCATCCTGAGACCCCGGTACACTCCGGTACAGACCGGGACCGAGACTTATGTGCTGCGGGTGGATTCCGGTGTATGCGCGGCCAGCGATACGATCAATATCCGCACGCTCCCCGATACGTTCAGCACTATGGACGCGGCGGTCTGCGAGCGCGCCCAGTTCAACGCCCGGGTTCAGACCGATCCCCAATACCAGGACCTGTTCACCTATAGCTGGTCGCCCTCGACCTATCTTTCCCTCGGGCCGGGCAATAACCGGAGCCCGATGGTGCAGCCGGATACTTCGATCTCGTACACCGTGACCATGCAGTACCCCGGATGCCCGGATGTAAAGCGCACGCTCAATGTGCGTGTCGAGCCCCAGCCCCGGGTGGATATAGGCCCCGACACCGTTGCAAAGTGCTACTTCATCCCGCTTCATCTCACTGCAGATGTGAAGCCGACCTGGTATTCGAACTACACCTATTCCTGGAGGGCCAATACCCACCTGGACAACACGAACCTGCCCATGGTTACCTATACGGGGAACGAGGACACGACGATCGTCGTCACCGTGCAGACGCCGCTGGGATGCCGAGGGGTGGACTCGATCCGGGTGAAGGCCTACCAGGGCAACTTCGGCGCGGTGACACCGGACGATACCGCGGTATGCCCGCGCAACGAGGTGCACCTGGCCGCCAGCGGGGGCGTGTCGTATCGCTGGACGCCCTCCACGTATCTCAATGACTCCACTTCTGCGAATGTGACCGCGCATCCCGTTACTTCGATCAATTATACGGTCTATGTTACCGACAAGAACGGCTGTGTAGACACCCTGCCGGTAGCTGTGCAGGTATACAGCGAGGCGATCGTGTCCGTGCCGGACAGCGCCGAGCTTTATCCCGGCGAATCGATGCAGATGCATCCTGAAGGCAATGGTTTTTACTTTGACTGGTTCCCGACGTTGGGCCTGAGCAACCCGCGCATTTCCGATCCCATTGCGGCCCCGAAAGTGAATACCCGCTACTTCGTGACGGCGACCACGGAGGCCGGCTGCGTAGCGACGGACAGCATCTATGTGCTGGTGCATCAGCAGTCCGCAATCGATTTGCCCAACGTCTTCGCTCCGGGCGGCGGGCCCAACAGCGAGTTCAAGGTCGCTCATGCCGGCATCGCCGCGCTGAAGAGCTTCCGGATCTACAACCGCTGGGGAACGCTGCTTTTCGAAACCAGCGATATTGGCAAGGGCTGGAACGGCACGTATAACGGGCAGCCGCAGCCGATGGGCGTATATGTCTATACCGTAGAGGCTACAGGCGTCGAAGGACAGACGCTGACCAAGAGCGGCAACCTTACCCTGATCCGCTAGGCAGCGGCCGGAATAGCCCGGCCCGTACCTGAATCATGATGCGGCCGCAGGTCTTCCGGGACCTGCGGCCTTTTTCTTGCCCGACGCTTCCTGCCAGAAGGCGAAAGGGTTCGTCCCCGCAATCGGCGGGTTCATCCTTGCAAATACACCGTTGATCATCAGGGCTTAGAGAAATGAAACCTGCGTTTTATTTTAGTTGCGAAAGCTTCATTCTTAAACCCAATCGCGAACCGACATGATCAAATGCCTACTCGTCGACGATGAAGAACATGCTATAGACATCCTACGTTACTTCGTGAATCAATGCGAAGGGCTGGTGGTGGAAGCCGCGACCACCTCGGCCATCGAGGCGCTGAATATCGCCCGCAGCCAGGAAATAGACCTGGTATTCATAGACATCAATATGCCCGATATCTCCGGGCTGGACCTTGCCCGGTCGATGCCGAGACGCTGCAAGGTGATTTTTACCACGGCATACTCGGAACATGCTGTCGCGGGCTACGAGCTGGGCATCGTCGACTATCTGCTGAAGCCCGTCTCCTACCATAGGTTCGTCATGGCTATCGAAAAGGCCCGGGAGCTGATGCAGTACCGGCAGTATGCCGCGTCCTCGCAACCGGTAGTGGGAGAGCCCCGGTATGTGTATGTGAAAACCGGAACCAAGCACAGCGTCGTCCGCATCGATCTCGAGGAGATCGACTATATCGAAGGCCTGCAGAACTACGTCGGGATCTACCATAATAAGAAGCGGACCCTGGCTTACGTGAGCATGAAGGACCTGGAAAACCAGCTTCCTAAC
>JASLDA010000238.1 GCA_030151745.1 Chitinophagaceae bacterium
GTCCTGGTGCCTTTTCCCCACTGCGTAGCCATGTATATGAGCTACGACGGCCAGCCCCTGCTTACGAACGGGGCTATCGTCAGCGGCTCGATCTTCGTCAATCACGCGGCTGATTTCAGCTCGCCCTGTCCCAACACCTGCGGAACATACAACTGGCCCCAGGGGCTGATACCCGCATAAGGCGCGGATTTGGACTGAAGTCCTTGATTGCCGGCAGGAAAGCGCGCGGATTCACTGTATATTAAGCGGAATTTTTCGCGCCGGATAGGTCCGGCCTGTATCCAGTGCGTCTGCGCGCCTTCGCGCCGGGCGGCATAGCGGAGCGGATTTCATACCTAGGAGATATTTATAGAGCAGGCGAAGGCGCTGACATAATCTGCAGAAACGAGAATTATGGAAACGAGGTTACAGATAGAAGGTCGCTTTGAGAATCTTTTGAGGCCCGAGCTGGGGCTGGCAGTACTTTTTATCGGCATCGCCATGATTATGGCCCTGATAGCCTTTAAAAGATTGGAATGCTCGATACGGCTTCTGGTCATTCATATCGTCCTTTCCCTTTACGTGGAACTGATAGGAACGCTGACCAACGGTACTCAGAATCACCTGCTGTTCACCGTTTATATCCCGTTCGATTTCGGCCTCATGCTCTTTGCTGCCCGCGATTATATTAAAAGCATCTTCAGGCCCCTCGCGCTGGTATGCTGCCTGGTATTTTTATCTTTATATGTCTACGCCCTTTATAGAGATGGCCTGAAGCTCATGCCGTTTATGGCAATGCTTACCTATTGGATCATGCTCCTGGCCGTCTGGCTCATGGTGCTGGTGTTCAATATGAGACGCCCGCAAACGAACGAGACCCGAGGCATTTACTTTATCTCCGGGTTCGTGATGTTATTTTACGGATGTACTATCCCGATCTGGGCGATGTTCAGGTTCAATATGATAAATCACCCCCGGCTGGGCAACCTGCTGCAGAACACAAGCAGCGCCGTCAGCATGGCCAGGTACCTGTTCACGGGTGTGGGACTGCTTATCATAGCCCGCGGAAGCGCGAAGAAGGGACGCGCGGTGGATGCCGGGAGCTGAATATCAGGGACCGCCGTACCTCGACGCGGAATCGATCAAGCGTGTAAACCAACTACATAAGATTCATGGATGGCAATGATATCCTGTATACCATCATCGTAACGATGCTGGTCATCGCCTTGCTCATCGCCGGTGTGATCGTAACGGTCTTCATCAGCCATCGCCGGGCTGAAAAGAGCCGGCAGGAGATAGCCCAGATGGAGCTGGATTATCAGAAAGAGCTCCGGGCTATCGAATCGGAAGTGCAGGAGGCGACCCTCAGCCACGTGTCGGGCGAGCTCCACGACAATATCGGCCAGCTGCTCACGTTCATGCGCCTGCAGCTGGAGAAGGAAAAGCTGCGCCGGCCCGAGTCCCTGCCCGCCCTGGAGCCCATTTCCGAAACCCTGAAGAGTACCATGCAGCAGGTGCGGCTCCTGAGCCATAGCCTCAGCAACGACTTCATCACGGACGGTGGCCTTCAGCGCGCCATTGCCCAGGAGGTCGAGCGCCTGCAGGGTCTCGGAAGGTTCGAGGTACGGTTTGAGACCGACGGGACGGAGCCCGAGCTTTCGAAGGACGCGCGCATTATCGCGTTCCGCATTTTCCAGGAGGCCATGGGAAATACGCTGAAGCACGCACAGGCCCGCCATCTCAATATCTCTCTCTACGGCAGCAAGGGCTTCAGGCTACAGCTCGAAGACGATGGTAAAGGCTTCGATCTGCGGCAGGCCATGATCAACCAGAACGGGCTGGGTCTGAAAAATATGTACCGGCGCGCGCATATGGCAGGGTTGTTATGTGAACTTGTTTCCGCTCCGGGAACCGGTTGTATTTTTACACTGAACGCGGCTCCGGGCAACCCGGCGGCCTGATAATGAAGATATGCAAGGGGCCGGCACCGGAATTATTTTAGTCGACGACCATGTCGTGGTCCGCAACGGGCTTGCGGAGCTGATCAGCATCATCGGCGATTACCGCATCGTCGGGCAATACGGCAATGGACAGGAGCTGCTGGACGCGATGCCTTTTCCCCAAGATGCGGCGCCGGAGCTGATCCTGCTGGATCTGACCATGCCCCTGCTGAACGGGGAGCAGACCGTGGCCGAGCTGCAGCGCCGGGGCTGTACGATCCCGGTCGTTATTCTGACCCTGAATACCGACGAAGCGACCATCCTGCGCCTGTACAAGCTGGGGATCCGGGCTTATCTGAGCAAGGAATGTTCTGCCGAAGAGCTGCGCGAAACGATCGAGGACGTGCTCAGCAAAGGCTTTCACCAGAGCGCGATGCTGCAGAAAGCGCTGATGGCCTCGCTGCATCCCTCCGCGCAGCAGAGCGATGCCCGGGACGCCATCCTGAGGCGCATGACCCCGCGCGAGCTGGAGTTTCTCCGCCTTGTCTGCGACGAGCAGGAGTTTACCTATGAGCAGATGGCAACCCAGATGGGCGTCAGCCGGCGCACGGTAGACGGATACCGGGAATCGCTGTTCGAGAAGTTCGAGATCCGGAGTAAAACGGGATTGGTCCTTTTTGCCACCAGGCACCGGCTAACCGGTACGGAGCCGGAAGCCGGTGCGGCGGCGGGTTAAAGGACGTTTTCATAGGGTAGCCGCCATCGACATAATGCCGGCAGGTCGGGTCAAAAGGGGCCGGTTGAGGCAGGGGGGGAGCTCGTCGAGCGCCAGAAGGTATTGAGGGCCGTGCGGGAAAGGTTTCCCTTCGCGCAGCAGCTCGTAGTGTTTGTTTTGTTCGTCTATAAACAGCTCGTAGCGGAGGCCGTGAGCGATGAATTGAACCCTGATGTTCTCGATCAGGAGCTGGCTGTCCTTGTCTCCCCTGATCAGGTTCCGTCCGCAGCTCAGCGTGGAAAACGCATGACCGCGGCCCCGGAACTTATGCAGGATCTCCCGGCCGTCGCTGAAGCTCTGCCGCACTTGCAGCTCGATCTTCGTGTACCCGCTGAAGCTGTGCCGGAAAAGCACCCGTTCCCGGTTGCCCGCCGCCGGCCGGCAAGCTACCGAAATATGCGCGCCGGGGCTGCCAAGCAGCAGCTTCCAGGTCGTGGCGGTATCCGTACTGCTTCTACGATAATTGCCCAGTCCGAAAATCCGTTCGAAGGCTGCGCGAAGGGGTTGCAGAGGGTTTATTTTCATAACGGCGCTTGAAGGTTGAGAACAAGGCAAAAGTATCCTCGGCGACTGCCTCGCATCAAGCGTACTTTGTGCAGCAGGGGGCGGGTATTTTTACGGGGGTATGTTTACGGGCGCCTCCAGACATTGATTATCAACAAAAAAGCACCCTTATACAAGGATGCTTTTATCAGCAGGGCACTCACACACACCTCGTTATTGACTTTTCGACAACTGAATGCTCTGGGGCTCTTTACCCTGTTCCTGGACCTGCAGCGCATACAGGCCGTCCGGCAGGGAAGAAATATCGATATCGAAGCGGCCCGATCCGGCCGGGTAGAGGAATGATTGGACTACCACGCCGTTATAGTTGATGATAGAGACCGTGACGGGCTCCGTCGTAGCGCCGGTAAGCAGGATGCGGGTATAGGTAGTTGCCGGGTTGGGATATACCTGGTCTATATGTGCGGTCTGCAGGTTTGCCCGTTGGGCCCTGCTCATCTCCCAGGTATAGTCCGCGTAGACCTCGTTCGGCGAAGCAACGGTGCCGCCGGTGTAGGTGGGAGGGCCGAATTGGTTGTTCACGTTCGAATACCCTTCCTGCGCGCTCGCAACCGTGGCCAAGCCCAGGACCGCGGCGCATCCAATCCATTGTATCAGGCGTTTCATCTCTGAGAGCGTTGGTTCACCTGTATAGTGTAAAAGAACGTACCAGAGCATGATCAAAGAATTGTTACAATGCGACGCCTGTAGCAAGGCCTTGGCCGGCAGGCTTTTCAGGCTTGGGGTATTTGCTGAAATTCGCGGCTTGTGAGCCGGGAACGAACTGCAGCGGGAGCCAGGGCGGGCATATACTTCCCTGGTTGCGGCATGAATTTGCCGCCGCGTGTAAAAACTTATTCATGAAATATGGTTATGTGCCGGACGATGCGCTATTGGACCGGATCGACTTCAGGCTGCCGCCCGACGATCCAGGCAATGCGGAGGTTTTGGCCAGGGGAATAAAGCCCTTGTCGCCTGCCGTCTACGTGGGATGTGCAGAGTACCGGGTAAAGGAGTGGAAGGGACTGATGTACTCGCAGCGGGCTAAGGAGACGGAGATGCTGACATTATACGCCGCTCAGTTTGAGACGATAGAGATGAACGGTACGCATTACCGGATCTATCCCCCGGAGCAAGTCGCGAAGTGGGCGGACGCTACAGGGCCGCGGCATTTCCGCTTCGTGCCGAAATTCCCGAAATTCATTTCCAATGAGAATCACAGCCTTGCCGAGCTGCAGGAGCTTACCTCCGGCTTTTTAGAAAGCGTCCAGGCATTCGGGCCGCGCCTCGGTCCGATGTTCCTGCAGATGAGCGAGTATTTCAGTCCTGAGAACCGCCGGGGCTTTTTCGCGTACCTGGCCTCGCTGCCGGAAGGCTTCACGTATTTCGTCGAGCTCCGCCATCCCGACTGGTTTCTGCACCCTGCCATTAGGCAGGACCTGCTGGCGGCCCTGCGCTCGCTGGGGATCGGGCTGGTGCTTACGGACACGCCGGGGCACCGGGAGGTCTGTCATATGGCGCTCGGTATTCCGAAGGCACTGATCCGCTTCGTCGGTCGGCACCGGCATCCGAGCACGGCCGCACGGATCAGCGACTGGGCCGGGAGGCTGAAATCCTGGCTGGACGCCGGCCTGGAGGAAGCGTATTTTATCGTTCATACCGGCCTCTCCGCCCCGCTCACCGCGGCGCAGGTTATCCCGGAGTTCAACGCGAAGCTGGGCACGGAGATCCCTATGCCCCGGTTGCTGGCAGGCATGCTGCCGACGGAAGCGCCGGGGGAGCTGGGGTTCTAGGGAGTATCAAGGTGTCACCTCCGGCGGAGGTGACACCTTGATACGGAAGCTTAGTCGGCCCGGCGGCCGCGGTTATTCAGCAGGGCGACGAGCAGGAGTATGAATACAGCTGCGCCGACTATCCACACCCAGGGAGCGGCATACCAGCCGTCCGCAGATGTAGTCGTGGATGTTGTCGTTGTCGAGCTGGAGCTGGATCCGCCGGCAGGGTCCTGTGCCTGTGCATAAGCGAGAGGCAGCATGATGAGCAGATTCAGCAGAGCGATCCGGAGCGGTAATGAGCTTGTTCCTGTTTTCATGGCATTATAGATTTAGTCGGGGCCGGCCGGAAAAGCCGCTGGTAATGGTTCCTTTTACCAAAGATGTGCCAGCCCGGCTCATGCGCTCCGCCCCCCGCCGTAACTTGCGACCGTAATTACTGCCTATGAGAATTGTCCCCGGAGAGATCAGCACGGCCCTGCTGCACGCCCACCTGCTGGGTGCCGTCGCCCCGCGCCCTATCTGCTTTGCCTCTACCGTAGATGCCGAAGGCCGGCCCAACCTGTCTCCGTTTTCCTTCTTCAATGTCTTCGGCTCCAATCCGCCGGTCCTGATTTTTTCGCCGGCCCGCCGTGTCCGGGACAATACCATAAAGCATACGCTGGAGAATATCTACGCGACCAAGGAAGTGGTCATCAACGTCGTAAATCATTCCATCGTGCAGCAGATGAACCTCGCCTCATGCGAGTTCCCCGCCGGTGTCGACGAGTTCCGGAAAGCCGGCTTCACTGCCCTTCCTTCGGAAAAGGTAAAGCCGTTCCGGGTGGCGGAAAGCCCGGCCCAGCTTGAGTGCAAGGTGCTGCAGGTGATCGAGACGGGACAGCACGGCGGCGCCGGAAATCTCATCGTCTGCGAGCTGGTCTGCATGCACCTGAACGACGAGGTGCTGAACGAGAAGGGCGTCATCGACCCGCATAAGATCGACCTGGTGGCCCGCATGGGCGGCGATTACTACTGCCGCGCTTCGGGCAGCTCGGTGTTTACCGTTCCGAAGCCCAACACGCAGCTCGGAGTCGGCATCGACGCCCTGCCGGAATCCATCCGGCGCAGCAGCGTGCTTACCGGCAACAACCTGGGCATACTCGGCAACAGCACCGCGGTGCCGGTCGTGGACGAGCCTCTGTACGACGAACGCCTGAGCCAGATCATGCGCGACTACGATACCGACGCGCTGGCCCTGGAGCACGCCCTGCATACCTATGCCAAGGAGCTGCTGGATCAGGGAGAGGTGGACAAGGCCTGGGCCGTGCTCCTGGCAGGGGAATAGGAACTGCGCTGCCGGGCTGCAGCCGCTGGCGATATGCCGGTGGAAATCCGCAGCACTTTCTCCCTGTCATCCAGAGCTCTTATGCTGCGCGGAGCAATCATTGGGGAGATGACAATGGAGTCTGCACTGCTTTTCGTCCCTGTCACCCTGAGCTTGTCGAAGGGTGAGCTTGTCGAAGGGCGGCAGGGAAGGCAACAGTGCCTCCGGCGCTTTTCATGCCCTGGTTCGACTCCGGTTCGCCCGAACCCGAACCTGCGCTCACCATGACATGAAAAGAGTTCACGTAACGAGCTGTCACGGGTGGGGAGGTTACAGTGAAACTTGCGCCGCCTGGTTCATGTCACCCTGAGCAGTCGAAGGGCGGCATGAACCAGGCGGCGCTTCAAGGGCTTTTCATGCCATGGTTCGACTCCGGTTCGCCCAAACCTGGGCCTCCGCTCTCCGAGACATGACAAGGAGAATCGGATAACGACCTGTCAATGACAGCAGGATTTATTATTGTATAATATCCCGATCTTGACTGCCCCTTCGGCGAACCTGCTGCCTGTTTCCAGGCCCGGACGACTCAATAAGAGGATACGCAGGCTGCCGGCGCAACTCTAAGCCAACTTTTACATTCCAGCGCTTTCCGATGAATTACTTTTGGTCGTTCCTGCGATTCGGAACGCACTGACTTTTACAGCGGACGCCGTTGGATTGCCGGTAGGCAATCCTTTTAAGCCGAACTTCGCCAGGGTCATTCCGTTCCGATTCCTTAGTCTGCCATCATCACTATGCGCAATCCTTTCCGCCGTAAGAACCCCGACGACAAACCGAAGAAGAAAAAACCGGCCTGGCGGGAATGGTTCGATGCGGCAATCTTCGCGATAGTTGCGGCCACCATTATCCGCACCTTCCTGCTGGAAGCCTATACCATCCCTTCGGAAAGTATGGAGGGAACCATGCTGGTGAACGATTATCTCTTCGTCAGCAAGATGCATTACGGTCCGAGGCTGCCGATTACCCCGCTGGCCATCCCGCTGCTGCACAATGAGAATCCCCTGACCGGAGGGCGCAGCTATTCGGATGCCGTGCAGTGGAAATACAAGCGCCTCCCGGGCTTCACCAACATCAAGCGGAACGATGTTGTCGTGTTCAATTTCCCCGACGGAGATACGGTGCTGCGTGAGAACGGGCATTACCTGCAGGACGATTACTACGAAAAATGCCGGCGCTTCGGCCGGGAGCGTGTCGTCGCCGATTACGAGATCCAGAGCCGGCCGGTGGACAAGACCGACAATTATATCAAGCGCTGCGTAGGTATCCCCGGGGATGTGATCCAGCTTAAAGACGGTCAGCTCTTCGTCAACGGCCAGCCCTCTGTCCGGCTGAACCACATGAAGATGTACTACGAGGTGGTGACGAGCCGGCCTCTCAGCGAAGAGGATTTCGAGACGAACGGCATCCGCAACGTCCCCGATAACGACCGGCGCAACGAGGTCTTCATAATCGAGCCAAATCACTACGTGATCAATATTCCGAACGATGCGCTCGACTACTTCAAAAAGCTTCCGAACCTCGTCTCGATCCGACCGGCCACCCAGGCGCCCAACGCCATGGAAACGGCCATGCAGATTTTCCCCTACGATCCGGCGAACGCACTCTGGAACCGGGATAACTACGGTCCGCTGACTATTCCGAAAAAGGGCGTGACGGTGACGCTGACCCCGCAGAACATCGCGATCTACCGGCGCCTGATCAGGATCTACGAGCACCATACCCTCGACGAGACTCCTGCCGGCTTTGTCATCGACGGCAAGCCCGCAACGACCTATACCTTCGGCTACGACTACTACTGGATGATGGGCGACAACCGCCATAATTCCCAGGATTCCCGTTTCTGGGGTTTTGTTCCCGAGACGCATATCGTGGGGAAGGCATGGTTTGTCTGGTTGAGCTACGGGGAAGGCGGTATCCGCTGGAGCCGGCTGTTCCGCGGCATCCATGCCCTTGAGGATTGAAGGTTTTAGATCGAAGATTGTAGATTCCTGACCGGTTCATGAAACGTATCCTGATTGCCGCGCTCGCCTCCGGCATAGCCCTGTTAAGTGCCTGCGGCGGCGGCTCCAACACTGAAACCCTGAAAGTAGATCCGGGCAAGCCTTCGTCCCCGGGTAAAAAGCTCTTCAGGCAATACTGCACGACCTGCCATATCATGGGCCAGGTGATGACGGGCCCGGACCTGACAGGAGTGCTGGAGCGCTGGAATAACGACACGCTCCGGATCAAGACCTATATCCGCAATCCTGCTAAAGCCATCGAAGCCGGAGATCCCGAGGCGGTAAAGGCCTACGAGGCTTTCAAGCCCACTATTATGACGCCCTTCCCCCAGCTGAGCGAGCAGGAGCTGAGCGATATCCTGGCCTTTCTGAAGAACCCGGATTAGGCGGTGGAACCACCTGCCGGGATACTGGATACACGGTGGTTAACACCCTGGTTCTTTCGGTATAACGTATTTTGCAGCTTCGTTTTCTGCCCCGGAGCCGTCCGCTCTCACAGGAGTGCAGACGATGCTTGCAACACTGTGAGGAAGAAAAGCCACTTCAATACCGACGAGCTGAGCCCCGGCGAGGCGCTCAACCGGGCGCATAAGCTCGCATTCGCCCCCTTCGCGTTCCAGGCCGCCGTCATTCTACGGGACCGGGGGATCCTGGAGCTCATCGAGCAGGCCGGCGACAACGGGATCGATGCCGCTGCGATATGCGCGGCCACCGGGCTTCCCGGCAATTCCGTTCAAACCCTGCTGGAAGCCGGGCTCGGCATAGGCCTGCTCTACGACGATTCCGGCCGGTACTATATCAGCAAGACCGGGCATTATTTTCGTAATAACGATACCATCCGGATCAATACGAATTTCATGCGCGATGTCTGCCTGCCCGGGCTGGAGGCGCTCGACGAAAGCCTGAGCGCGGCGATGCCTGCCGGCCTGCGTGCCCTGGGCGGCTGGTCCACCCTGTTCGAAGGACTGGACGCGCTGGAGCCGTCCCGGAAAGAAAGCTGGTTCGCATTCAATAACCATCACAGCGACTCGGCCTTCAGGGACGCTTTGCCGCTGCTTTTTGCGCATCGGCCGAAGCGCATCCTGGACATAGGAGGCAGCACCGGCCGCTTCGCCCTGGCCTGCCTCGACTGCGACGAGACGGTGCATGTGGGGGTGGCCGATATTTACAGCGATGTGTCCCACGCGGAACCGGGCGTTCATGCGGCCCTGCGCGCCGGCCGGGTCACCTTTCATCAGATGGATGTGCTCGATATGGCGTCCAGCCTCCCCGCAGGCTACGATACTATCTGGATGAGCCAGTTCATGCCCTGCTTCTCGGAAGAGCAGATCGCCGGCATCCTGGCTAAATGCTACCAGACCCTGCCCGACGACGGCCGCATGTTCCTGATGGAAACCTTCTGGGACCGGCAGCGGCACGCCGCAGCGGCAATGGCGCTGCAGATGACCTCGCTTTACTTCGTGAACGTGGCTACCGGGATTTCGAGGATGTGGAGCAGCGAGAGGCTGCTGGAAATGCTTAATGCGGCGGGATTCGAGCAAAGCTCCCAGCTGAACAGCATCGGGCGCGGCCATACGCTGATCGCTTTGCGGAAAAAGCCGGTCAGATAGAGCGGCCGCGAACTTTTATACCTACAGACGTTAATCTCTTCAATACCCACGACCTATGTCCACTATCAAAAAAAACGTTGACGTTCTTGTTATCGGCGCCGGCCCCGCGGGATCCATCGCCGCATCGATCCTGAAGAAAAACGGTCTCGACGTGCAGATCGTAGAGAAGATGCGCTTCCCGCGCTTCGTGATCGGTGAAAGCCTCCTGCCCCGCTGCATGGAGGCCCTCGACGAAGCCGGCCTGCTGGAAGCGGTCAAAGCCAGGCACTTCCAGGAAAAGGCCGGGGCTAAGTTCGTCTGGGGCGAGCAAGTCTGCGACTTCAGCTTCAGCAACCAGCATACCAAGGGCTGGAACTGGACCTGGCAGGTAAAGCGCGCCGATTTCGACAAGACGCTTGCCGATACCTGCGAGGCGAACGGCATCCCGGTGCACTACGAAACCGAGGTGACGGCCGCGCAGATCCATGACGATGGCAGCTCCACGATCACTGTCCGCACCGCCGACGGGCAGACCGAGGAGATCGGCGCCCGCTTCATCGTGGACGGTTCCGGCTATGGCCGCGTACTGCCGACCCTGTTCGGACTGAACAAACCCAGCACGCAGTACACCCGCCGGGCCCTGTTCTGCCATATGCAGGACCCGCACCGCCAGGAAAGTGTAGAGCCGGACCGTATCGTGATCATCGTGCACAACATGACCACCTGGATCTGGGTCATCCCATTCAGCGACGGCACCACCTCCGTCGGCTATGTCGGGAGCCCGGAATTCTTTGAAAGCTATCCCGGCGACCCGAAGGAGCAGTTCCTTGCGATGCTCATGGCCGAGCCCAGCCTGGCGGTCCGCTTCCGCGAAAAGCAGCTGGTATGGGACGAACCGAAGCTCCTGCAGGGCTGGAGCGCCACCACGGAAAAATTCTACGGCAAAGGCTTTGTGCTGACCGGAAACGTAACCGAGTTCCTGGACCCGGTATTTTCTTCAGGAGTAACGCTGGCCTCGGTTTCTGCTCAGCGTGCCGCGAACCTCGTGGTCCGCGAGCTGAGGGGCGAGCAGGTGGACTGGGAAAAGGACTACACGGAGTACATGCAGACCGGTGTTGACGTCTTCCGCACCTTTGTCGATACCTGGTATGACGGCACCTTATTCAAGATCTTCTTCGCCAAGGAGCGCCAGGACCAGATGCTGAACCAGATCTGCTCCGTGCTTGCCGGCTACGTCTGGGATACTACGAATCCCTTCGTAAAATCATCCGAAAAGACCGTCCGCACCCTCGCCCGCTACCTGGATCATATGCAGCTGGCCGGCGAGGAGAAGTGACCCGTAAGCCGTAAGTGCAGGTCATGAACCCGGGCATAACCTGCGATCATGACCTGCACCTGGCTATTCCCAGGGCTTAAGCCTTTCCTTTCTCGTAGTTGAACATCCAGTTCACACCGAATTTATCGGTGCACATCCCGAAGTGCGCGCCCCAGAAAGTATCGGTCAGCGGCATTGTCACGTGGCCGCCTTCGCTCAGGTTCGCGTACAGGCGCTGAATCTCCTCCATGCTGCTGCAGTTGATGTTGATCGTGACGTTATTGCCGGCTACGTAGCTGTGCTTCTTGCCGGAATCCGAAGCCATCAGCGTCTGGCCCTCAACCATGATGGAGCTGTGCATTACTAGGTTCTTTTCGTCTTCCGAGACGGGATATTCCTCGCTCGGGGGCATATCTCCGAAGCGTTGGATATGCGCGATCTGGGTATCGAATGCCTTGGCATAGAAATTCATGGCCTCTTCGCAGTTGCCGTTGAAAGTGAGATAGACGGTGAATTGCATAATAAAATGTGATTTGTCGGATCGCGAAAATAGGCGTTTGCCCGATGGCTTACTTTTGAACGATGCCCCGCTTTGCCATTATTATTCTGTTGCTTCTCGGCACTGCCTGCAGTGCCGCCCCACGGCCCAAAACCCCGCCTGCTCCCGCAGACCCGGTAAAGCCGGCTAATCCGTTGAAATCCATTGACGCCAAAGGCCAGAAGTGGGTAGACAGCGTGTTTGGCCGGCTGAGCCCCGACGAGCGCATCGGCCAGCTATTTATGGTAGCGGCCTATAGCGGAGGGCCAAACTTCAATGGCCCTGCGATCGAGAACCTCATCCGCAAGCACCAGGTCGGCGGGCTCATCTTCATGCAGGGCGGTGCTGCCCGGCAGGCGATCCAGACCAATGCCTACCAGAAGATGGCCCAGGTGCCCCTGCTGCTGGCCATGGACGCCGAATGGGGACTGGGCATGCGTCTGGACAGCGTGCTCAATATGCCCCGGCAGGCTATGATAGGCGCCACGAACGATTCCGCGCTGGCATACAAGCTGGGTACCCTCATCGCCTACCAATGCAAGCGTCTCGGTGTGCATATCGACTTCGCGCCGGTAGTGGACGTGAACAATAACCCGCTGAATCCCGTGATCAATGCCCGGTCTTTCGGCGAGGACAAGGAGCGCGTGGCCCGGCTTGGAACAGCCTATATGAAAGGCCTGCAGGACCACGGCATCATGGCCTGCGCCAAGCATTTCCCCGGCCACGGCGACGTATCCGTCGACTCCCACCTGGACCTGCCCGTTATTTCCAAGAGCCGTGCCGAGCTCGATACGCTGGAGCTGTATCCCTTCCGCCGTCTTATCGAGGCCGGAGTGCAGAGCATCATGGTAGCTCACCTCGGCGTACCGGCGCTGGAGACCGGAGCCCACGTGCCGACTACGCTTTCGAAGAATACCATCGGCAATCTCCTGCGCAGGGAGCTGAGTTACGACGGGCTCGTATTCACCGACGCCATGGATATGAAAGGGGTTACGAAATACTATCAGCCCGGGGAGGCGGATGCAAAGGCCATCGAAGCCGGGAACGACGTGCTGTTGTTCTCGCAGGATGTCCCCGCCGGCACCGCCGCCATCAAGGCCTCGGTCAAGGCCGGCCGCATATCCCAGGGAGACCTGGACCGCCGCGTGAAGAAGATCCTCGCGGCCAAGTACCGTGCCGGGCTTGCCGCCTTCCAGCCGCTGGAGCCGGAGGGGGCAACACGCGAGATCAACGATTATACCGCCGATTTCAACTCGGAGGTGGCGCGGGCTGCGATCACCAAGGTGCGCGACCGCCGGAATCTGGTGCCGCTGAAGGAGGGAGCCAAGGTGCTTTATATTGCCCTGGGCGGTTCCCTTTCTTCCGATATGCAGCGCCTGGTCCACGATTCGGACTACCGCTTTACCAGCATCGTCGTTTCCAAGAACGGTAGTACGGCGCCGGCGGAGGCCGCGATCGCGAAGGGAGGCTGGGACGCCGTGATCGTCAGTGTGCAGGGCCTGAGCTTCTACCCCGGCAAGGACTACGGCCTGAGCGCCGCAACGCTGAAATTCCTGGAAGACGTTTCACAAAAAGACAACGTAATTGTCGCCATGATGGGCAATGCCTATGCCCTGCGCTACGTTTGTAATGCCGGAACGCTGATCTGCGGATATGAAGATATAGAGGCCACCGGCAATGCGTTGGCAAAGTTGCTCAGGGGCTATATCCGGGCAACAGGGCAGCTGCCGGTAACTCCGCCTTGCCTGAAGAAATGATGTGCTATGTGAAACCGATGCCGTACCGGCTCCTGCTTATTGTCCTGAGCTGCCTGCCGCTCGTTGCCGCAGCGCAGATGAAGGTCACTTATTCCGGCAAATACGGGCCTTTCCCTGAAAAGCCCGTTCAAAAGCCCGATCCGGCCTATACGGCCGGCGGACCCAGCGCGGAACTGATGCCGGTGCAGAATCTGGCGGAGGTCGGCATAACGGAACCTCTGCCGGTCATCGCGGTAGACAACTACCTGCGCAGTGCCATCCTGCAGAGGGCTTTCCCCGGCTGCCGCGTACTGGCGGCCAAAGACGGCAAGGTGTTTTACGACCGTGCCTTCGGCTATCTCGCTTACGACTCCATGCACCCCGTCAATCTGAACACGGTGTATGACCTCGCCTCGGTGACCAAGGTCGTGAGCACCACGCTCGCCGTGATGCGGCTTTACGAGCAGCGCAAAATCGATCTGGACAAATCCCTGGATACTTACCTGCCGATGACGATCGGCACGAACAAAGGCCCGTTGCCGCTGCGGGCCCTGCTGCTGCACCAGGCCGGCCTCAAGGCCTGGATCCCGTTTTACAAGAGCTTTTACGATTCTGCCGGGCAGCTCAGCGACACGATATTTCATGTGAGGGGCGACCCCCGGTTCAACGTGGAGGTGGCCCGGGACCTCTACATGCGCCAGGATTACAAGGATACGATCTGGAACATGATCCTGCGCAGCCCGCTTGAGACCCCGGGGAGGTACGTTTACTCGGATCTCGACTATTATTTCCTGGCCGCCGTCGTGGAAGCGGTCTCCGGGAAGCCCATCAACCGCTATGTCGCAGAGCAGTTTTACCTGCCCCTGGGACTCAAGAGCACGGGGTACCTCCCGATGCAGTTCGTCCGGCCTTCGATGGTGGCGCCCACGGAGAACGACCTCACGTTCCGCCGGCAATTGCTGACGGCGTATGTGCATGATCCGGGCGCGGCCCTTTTCGGGGGCGTCGCGGGGCACGCCGGCGTGTTCTCGACAGCGGGGGACGTCGCCGTGATCTTCCAGATGCTGCTGAATGGGGGCGTGTACAAAGGCAGGCGCTACTTCCGCGAGGAAACGGTGAAATATTTTACGGCTTATGGCTCGGCCATTTCCCGCCGTGGGCTCGGCTTCGACAAGCCCAATGGATCGAAGTCCGATGCCGGACCGACCGGGGACCGCTGCAGCGGCTACACCTTCGGCCACCAGGGCTTTACCGGAACCTGCGCCTGGGCCGATCCCAAGAACGGCATCGTCTTCGTGTTCCTGTCGAACCGGGTATATCCCAGCGCAGAAAACAATCTCATCAACAAGCTCGGCGTACGGACCCGCGTGCAGGATATGCTTTACGAAGCGCTGAATATTCCCGTGGATACGTCGCGGCCGGAACTGAGGAAGGAGCAAATAGGCAATATGCAATAGGCAGTATGTAGTGGAGCTGCTAGCTTGTGCAGTCATTTGCAGCCGGCAGTTTGCAGTGGGTCGGGAGCCTTGTGTATTGAGCGGGTCGGGAGTTTTTAGATCATGGTTCAAGACCATGGTTTTACGTGCTAAGTTATTCTAATGCCGGCAAGAAAGATCCTGAAGAATGCCTTCCGGAAGCATCCCCAGCCCATTGTTTCCCAACGCAATTGACTAATTGGCTAATTGTCTAATTGACTAATTCCCAACAACGCTCCCATCCCGGATCTCCTCGCTTCCTTCTGCCAGGATTATATCGCCGTCGCTGATATTGCCGAAGATCTCGATGGTATCGCCGTTGTCGCGGCCCCGGTGCACAGGCACACGCTGTGCCTTGCCGTCCGTGACTTTAATAATGAAGTTGCCTTCCGCGGAGCTTACCAGCGCCGCTTTCGGAATGGAAAAGCTGCTGTCGCCGCCGCTCAGCTTGAGCAGGATCTCGGCCACCATGCCGGGCAGCAGTTCCTTGCTGTGGTTGTCGACGTCCATTTCCATGCGTTCTGCGCGCAGCCGCTGATCCAGGGCGCCCGCCTGGCGCTGCACCTTCGCCTTGAACAGCTTTGAGGGCATGGAGCGCACGCGGAAGCTCACCTCATCGCCCTGCTTCAGATAAGCGGCATAGGCTTCGGGCACGGCCACGGAAAGGCGCAGCCGGCGTTGTTCCTGCAGGGTGAACAGGGGCAGCTCCGCGCCTTTGCCCGCCGTGCCGACATAGGCACCGGTATTCACGTTCCGCGCAGAGATCACGCCTGCGAAGGGCGCCCGGATCTGCAGGTAGCCGTTGATCGAGCTTACCTCCCGGAGCGAAGCCTGTACCGCTTCCAGCTGGGCATAGTCCGATCGCTTGCGCGCCAGGGCCATGTCGAGATCGTTCTGCGAAACCGTGCCGGGCGTCCGGCTGGTTTCCAGCAGGCGCTCGTAATTCGCGTTGGATGCGGTATAGATCGCTTCCTGCGCCTTGATCCGGGAGGCCGCGGCCGCGCTCTGGGCGCCGTATTCCGGTGCTTCCAGCTGCGCCAGGAGTTGCCCCTGGCTTACTTCCGTGCCGATATCGACGTACAGTTTCTTTACGAAGCTGTTCACCTTCGCGTACAGGTCGACCTGCTGCCAGGCCGTGAGCTCGCCGGGGATCTGCATCTCGCTGCTGAAGCGGGCCTTGGTCAGCCGGATGGTCTTCGGAGCCGCCGGCTTTGCAACGGCGGCTGTCGTTGCTGCCCGGGATTCGGTTTTTTCCCCGCAGGATCCCAGCATCAGGCTGGCGGCGGCGAAAATCGCGATATAGCTGAGCGGGTTATTCTTAGGAAGCATGGTCGGTAGTTGTTGTGGCGTAGTAAAACTTGCTGTTCGGGTCGGTGGGATCCAGGGATGGGCTCTGGGTGCTGGTCTTTTGCTGCATCCATGCGAATACCAGAGGCAGGATGGTGAGTACGGCAATGGTCGAGAAGAGCAGCCCGCCGATCACGGCCCGGCCCAGCGGCGATACCTGGTCGCCGCCCTCGCCGTGGCCGATCGCCATCGGCAGCATGCCGGTGACCATCGCGACGGAGGTCATAATGATCGGGCGCAGCCGCAGGCTGGCGGCCTCACGGGCGGAAGCGAGGGCATCCCGGTTTTTCCTGCGCAGCTGCTCCGCATTCGTAATGAGCAGCACCGCATTGGCGATGGACACGCCGACGGACATGATGATGCCCATATACGATTGCAGGTTCAGCGTGGAGCCGGTGAGCCGCAGCGCCAGCAGTGAGCCGAAGACGACCGCCGGCACCGTCGTCAGTACGATCAGCGACACACGGAAGGACTGGAAGTTGGCCGCCAGCATGAGGAAGATCACCACGACGGCCACGAGGAGGCCGCTCTGCAGGCTGCTCAGGGTCTCGTCCAGCACCACGCTCATGCCGATCGGCTCGACCGTCATGCCGCGGGGAATCTCGCCCAGGGAAGCGATTGCCTTCTTCACATCGTCTGCCGCGGAACCGAGATTCTGCTTGTAAAGGTTGGCAGTTACCGATAGGAAGGGAGTCGCGCCGAGGTTGTCGTTCTCGCCGTAGGTCGTATCGGGCCTGATCGTTGCTACGTCGCCGAGCACGGGGCGGGAGCTGTTCTTCAGCACCGGGATCTCGCTGATCTCCTGCTCGCTCTTCATCTGCGCCAGGGGGACCTGCACCTGCACGTTGTACGGCAGGTTCGCCTTCTCATCGATCCAGATATTCTTGTCGGTATAGCGCGACGAGGAGGTCGAAGCGATCAGGGAGCGGCTGATATCGTTCATGTCCACACCGAGCTGCGCGGCGCGGGTCCGGTCGATATCGATGTTCAGCGCGGGATACTTCGTGCTTTGCGCAATCTGCACGTCCCGCATATAGGGCAGCGCCTTCAGCTTCGACACGATGCGGTTTGCCATGGCCTCGTTCGCTTTCTTGTCCCGGCTCGCGATGCGCACCTCGACCGGTGTCGGCGAGCCCTGGCTGAGCACTTTCTCCGTCAGCTCGATCGGCTCGAAGCTCAGCCTCACATCCGGCAGCGCCTTCGCAAGGCGCTCGCGGAACCGGTCCTTGAACTCGTCCATATCGCCATGGTATTCTTTCAGGCTTATCTGGAATACCGCTTCCTGCGGACCGGCCATGAAGAGATAGATCGGATTCACGGAGAACAGTGCCGGGTGCTGCCCGACATATACGGATGAGATCGCGACGTGCTCCTTGCCGACCATCTTGTAAAGCTCGTCCAGCGCCGTATGCACCTTCTCTTCGGTGCGCTCGATGCGGGTGCCGTCCGGGGCCCGGAGCCGCAACTGGAATTGTGCGCTGTTGGTATGCGGCAGCACATCCCGGCCGATCGTCGTCAGGAAGATCAACGCCAGCGCCGTGATGCCGAGCAGGTATGCCAGCACGATGGGCTTGCGGCGCTTCAGCATGCGGTCGATGAGCCGCATGAACCGCTGGCGGAACCGCTCGAAGCCGCTTAGCCTGCCGTTCTCGTCCATGTCCGCGCGCTGGGAGAGCTCCAGCTTGTCGTCCACAGGATCGGCGTGCTGGGCGTGGACCTTGTTATGCGGCTTCATCAGCCAGTTGGCCATCACCGGCACGAAGGTCTGGGAGAGCAGGAAGGAGACCACCATGCTGAATCCGATGGCCAGGGCCAGGGGAAGGAACAGCGCGCCGGGAATGCCCGTCATCGTAAAGGCCGGGGCGAATACCGCGAGGATACAGAACAGGATCAGCAGTTTGGGAAAGGCTATCTCCACGCAGGCATCCCAGATGGCCTTGGCCTTGGGTTTGCCCATATCGAAGTGCTGGTGGATGTTCTCGATCGTCACCGTCGATTCGTCCACGAGGATGCCGATGGCCAGTGCCAGGCCGCTCAGGGTCATGATATTGATCGTCTGCCCGAAGAGCCGCAGGAAGAGCACGCCGGAAATGATCGAGGTCGGGATGGTCAGGATCACGATCAGTGCCGCGCGGCGGTCCCCCAGGAAGAGCAGCACCATCAGGCCCGTTAGGATCGCGCCGATCGCGCCCTCCGTCATCAGGCTTTTCACGGCATTGATCACGTACACGCTCTGGTCGAACTCATAGCTCAGGGTCACATCCTCCGGCAGCTTGGCCTGGATGGCGGGCAGGTTCTTCTTCAGGTTCTTGACCACTTCCCAGGTCGAGGCATCTCCGCTCTTGGCGATGCTCACATACACCGAACGCTTGCCGTTGATCAGGGCGTAGCCGGCGGTGATATCGCTGCCGTCGTTTACTGTTGCCACATCGCGCAGGTACAGATTCTGCACGCCGCCCTTGAACAGGGGGATCATCTCGAAATCCTTCAGGTTCCGGATGGTGTTGTTGGTCGGCGTCATGTAGTTCCGGTCGCCGATGCGCACGTTGCCCGAGGGGGCGGTCTGGTTGTTCAGGCGGATGGCTTCCACCACCTGGTCCGGGGTCAGGTTATGCGCGCGCAACAGCTCCGGATCGACGTTGATCTCGATCGTGCGCGGCGATTCCGGGCCTGTTGGCCCCCGCACCCTTCGGCGGCTCGCCGCG
>JASLDA010000283.1 GCA_030151745.1 Chitinophagaceae bacterium
CCTGCGCCAACTGCCATAGCCGGCAGGTGAACGGAAAGACCGTCGTGCCGGACTGGCCATCGGAGAAGCTGGTCGGGTACGAGTTGCGTGTTCTCAACCCGCAGCATGAGAGCGGTCTGCCGGACGAGCATGTTACGGCGGAGGAGCTTGGCTATATAATGACCTTCCTGACCTACAAAAAGAAGAACGACTGACTATCCGCCCTTCCTGCCGCAGTCGCTGCGATAAGACCGCCTATTTCTTCCCGTCCAGTCCTTGTATGATCTGGTTCACCTCCGCTTCGGTAGCGCTGAGCCGGGCTGTACAGAACTCGATGAGCTCCGCCGAGCGCTTTACTTTGGCGGCCAGCTCATCCACGGATACCTGCTCCGATTCGATGGCTTCCGTGATCTGCCGCAGTTCCTCAAAGGCCGATTCATAGGTTAGCGAGCTGCTCATCGAGAGGAATGTTTTTGGTGATGGTTGCTTCGATCTTAGACTCAAAGAAACGAATCGAAACGGGCTCGCCGGCCGAAAGTTTTTTACCGTCGGCGACGATATATCCGCCGCTGTAGACGATGGCGAATCCGCGCCGCAGGATATTGACAGGGTCCAGCAGCCTGCGCTTCTCTGCCTGCAGGGCGAGCGATTCGGCGTTGTGCCGGGTCATCTGCCGTGAGGCGTTGATCAGCCTGGTTCTCAGCTCTGCGAGGGCGAGCTGCGAGATGGCGCAGCTGTGGCGCGCCGGCAGCAGCAGCCGTTGCCGGCAGCCTGAGATATCGTTTGCGGCGTCCGAAAGCCGTATGCGAACGGCCTGCCGCATCTCGTTTGCCGCATCGTTAAGTGCACGTGTCGCCGCGCCGGTTGCCGCGGTGCCTGCGGCGATCAGCCGCAGGCGGCAGTCCTGCAGGGCATCTTCCCGGAACCGCACCATGTCCCGGGCATCCCGCAGGATCTGCTGCTGCATTTCAAGCAGCTCTTCTTCGAACTGCCGGTTATGTACGATGATGGATTCGGCCGCGATGGAAGGGGTGCGCAGGGGGCTGTGCGCCATCAGGTCCACGATGCTCTGGTTGATCTGGTGGCCGATACCCGTAATGACGGGGATCGGGAACTTAGCGACGGCGCGTGCGAGGATATATTGGTCGAACAGCAGCAAATCCGTCTGGCTGCCGCCTCCCCGGATGATCACCACGGCGTCGTACGCGATGCCGGATTGGAAGATATCGATAAGCCGCTGGCAGACCTGTGCGGCGTTGCCTTCGCCCTGCATGCTCGTAAACCAGGGCTCCAGCCAGACCCTGTAGCCGAAGCGGTTTTCCCGGATCGTCTCCTCGAAGTCCTTGTAGCCCGCTGCATTCTGGGAGGTCAGCACCGCGATGCGCTGCAGCACGGGCGGCAGCTCCAGCGAGTTGTTGCGGGTGATGAACCGGCCTTCTTCGTAGCGGATGAAATCCGGGCAGGTCTGCAGCAGCTGCTCGATCGTGCGCCGGCGCTGCAGCTCGAGCTGCCCGATCGTATAGCTGGTATCGATGTCCTCCAGGATCAGCTTCAGGCCGAACGCGCTGGAGTACTGCACCCGCACGCAGACCAGCACCTCGATATTGCTGCGGAACTGCTGGCCGGTCGCGGCTTCGAAGCGGCGGATGGCCTGCGCGCCGCTGCCGTTCCAGGCTGCCGCGCTGAGCTTGGCGACTACCGCGTGATTGCCGGCGTCCTTTTCCGCAAGGCAGAAGTAATGATGGCCCTTACGCGGATCTTCCTTGTGATCCACGACCTCGCCCACGACCCAGACCAGGCTCTCCCCGTAGGCCGAGGCGATCGCCTCGCGGATGCCTTCTGCAAGCTGGGACAGCGTGATATAGGACTGAGAACGCATCGGTTTACAAGTTACGCCGGAGATCGGGGTCAGGCTTGCTGCCGGGGCCGGATTTTCCTGGAAATAATATCGTTCACGATGATCCCGGCATGTGCCCGGCTGTTTTCGATGAACCAGCTGTGCGTGTCCAGCCCGCCGCAGACGACTCCCGCCAGGTAAAGCCCGGGCACATTGCTCTCCATGGTCCCGGGATCGTATTCGGGGCGCAGGCAGGGTTCGTCCAGGATGTTGACGCCCGCGCTTTCCAGCAGGCGGAAAGAGGGCTTGTAGCCGGTCATGGCCAGTACTTCGTCGTTGGGCAGTTCGTGCAGAATCCCGTCCGGATCCCGGATCAGCGCGGAAGTTTCCGTGACTGCTTCGAGAGTGCTGTTGAAAAAGGCGTGGATGCTGCCTTCCCGGATGCGGTTTTCGATGTCGGGACGCACCCAGTATTTCACGCGCCGGCCGATTGACTCGCCGCGGATGACCATCGTCACATGCGCGCCTTTGCGCCAGGTTTCCATAGCGGCATCCACAGCTGAATTGTTCGCGCCCACGACCAGTACGTTCCGGCCGCTGTAGAAATGCGGGTCGAAGTAGTAATGCCGGACCTTCGGAAGGTCTTCACCGGGAATATTCATCAGCACCGGCTCGTCATAAAAGCCGGTGGCGATGACCACGCAGCGGCTGCGGTACACCCGACCCGGAGTCGAAATCACGAAGCCGTCGTCGTTCCCGGCGATCGACTCTACCTTTTCGAAGAGGCCGATTTTCAGCCCGAACTGCTGAACGACGCGGCGGTAGTATTCCAGGGCCTCCGCCCGGCCGGGCTTGGGATTGAGGCTCATGAAGGGAACGCCCCCGATTTCCAGCCGCTCGGAACTGGAAAAGAACGTCATGTTGAGCGGGTAGTTGTACAGCGAGTTTACCAGGCAGCCCTTTTCCAGGATACGGTAACGAAGCCCGGCAGCGCCGGCCGCGATGCCGCAGGCTATGCCTATGGGGCCGGCGCCGATAATGATCAGATCTATGACCTCGGATTCATGCATGCCTCAAGTTACAGTAAGGGCGCGCCCCCGGCTTCGATAAGGCTATAGCCGCAGCCCGTTCCGCGGATCCGTGGCCGGCGTGAAGAGCGGGATATCGCGGTACAGCGGGGTATCCCGCTGCTGACGCTGCGACAGGAACTGCCGGTACCAGTGCCCGCTGTCCTTCACCCGCCGCTTCTGCGTGCGGAAGTCCACATGCACCAGCCCGAAGCGGGGATTGTAGCCTTCCGCCCACTCGAAGTTGTCCGTGAAGGTCCAGACGAAATAGCCCTTCAGCGGCACACCTTCGCGCTTGGCGCGGAGCACCTGCTTCAGGTAGTCCTTCAGGTATCGTACCCGCCGTTCGTCGCGGATGCGCTCGCTTTCGATCTCGTCTGGAAAGGCGGCCCCGTTCTCCGTGACGATCAGCTCCGGAATGTTCCGGTAGGCCCCGAAGCGCCGCAGCACCTGGTAGATACCTTCCGGGTAGACTTCCC
>JASLDA010000287.1 GCA_030151745.1 Chitinophagaceae bacterium
GCCGGCCCGGGGGCCTGGAAGCCGCGCAGCGCCTGCTCCCGGAGCTGACTGCGGCGCCGCTGCGCGAGCGGCTTTCCCTGGCCATCGCGCGACACCTGTTCCTGAGAGAGCGCCTGGCCGAAGCCATTCCCTATTACGAAGCCGCCGGCATCGAAAACCTGGATAACGTAGAGATCGCCGATGCCAAATTCGAGCTGGCCTACGCATATTTCAACAGCCGGCAGTTTGCCGCCGCCAACACGCTCTTCGCAGTGATGAAGGAAGTGCCCGGGAAGTACTATAGTCCCGGCAACTATTACTACGGGCTGCTGGCATATAACGAGGGAGACTTCGCCGGAGCGCTGCGAGCCTTTGAGCGCATCGCGAAGGAGCCGGTCTACAAGCCCATCGTACCGTATTATATCGCCGAGATCTACTACTTCATGGGAAACCGGGAGAAGGCGCTCAGCGAAGCCCTGCATCTGATTCAGCAGCCGGAGAAGCTCTATTACGACAATGAGCTGCACCTGCTCGTGGCGCAATGCCTGTTCGAGGCGGGGCGTTACGGGGATGCGCTGCCGTATTTCGAGCATTACTACGGCAATACCGAAAAGATCCGCAAGGAGGAGCTCTACGAAATGGGCTATGCCTATTACCGGGTGAGCGAATGGAAGAGCGCTATCGAAAAGTTCAAGCCTCTGAGCGCGGCCCAGGACAGCCTGGGGCAGACGGCCATGTACCTGCTCGGGGATTGCTACCTGAAAACGAACAGCAAGGCCAGCGCCCGGAACGCATTCGGGATCTGCGCGGCAATGCCCTACAATGCGAGCCAGCGCGAGGCCAGCCTCCTGCTGTACGCCAAGCTGAGCTACGAGCTAGGCTTCAGCGACGACGCGATGCGCAGCATCCGTACGCTGCTTCGCGAGTTCCCTGCCGGCAAATATGCCGCGGAGGCGCGCGTGCTCCAGGGGCAGCTTTATCTGGAAACCAATAATTATAAGGATGCCTGGGAGGCACTGCAGGAAGGCGCTTCGGGCCTGCGGGAATACGATCAGTTGCGGCAGCGTGCGGCCTACGGCTATGCCATGCAGGAGCTTCAGCGCCAGCACCTCGCCGAGGCGAACGAATTGCTGAGCGACGCCGTCGCGCACCAGGGAAGCCCGCGCTATACGGAGGCCGGCTATTTCTGGAAAGCGGAGCTGGCATACCGGCGGCGGCAATATGACAGCGCCCGCTATTTCGCGCAGGCTTACCTCAATTACAAGGTACCAGCGAACAGCGGCCCGGCGCTTGCGGCCAATATCAACAAGGAACAGGCTTCGATGATCCTGGGCTATGCTGCGCTGGAGCTGAAGGATTACCAGCAGGCACAGCAGGCGTTCTCGGGCGCACGCACGGCCAGCGGCTCCGTCGGCAACACCGCGGCCAGCGAGCATGCCCGCCTGCGCGAAGCCGATGCCCTTTTTATGCAGAAAGCCTTTGACGCTGCGGCGCCGCTCTACGCGGCAATCGCGGCCGGGCGGGGCGCGGATGCGGACTACGCGCGGCTGCAAAGCGCCATCATCGCGGGGCTTCGCAACGACGATGTGGCGCAGTACCGCTATCTCCAGGAGATCATCGCCGCGCAGCCGGCATCTTCCTACGCCGACGAAGCTCGCTTCGAGCTGGGCTCGGCGCAGCTCGGAGATTCCCGCAATGCGGAGGCTATCGCTACCCTGAAGCCGCTCCTGGACCGTACGGGCGCGTTCACCGCCCGCGCCCTGCTGAAAACGGGCACGGCCCAGCAGCAGCTGGACCAGGACGATGCGGCCCTGGCCACTTACGGGCGACTGGTAAAAGAGTTTCGCAATGCTCCCGAACGGGCCGACGCACTGGCGGCGATGAAGGGCATTTACATAGAGCGCAATCAGCCCGACGCCTACGCCGCCCTGTTGCGCGATGCTGGCCTGCCGCAGGCCAGCGACGAAGAGCTCGAGGCTGCCTACTACAATGCGGCGGAAGCGCAGTACGCGAATGCGAAATGGGCCGATGCCCAGTCTGCATTCACGCGCTACCTGCAGCAATATCCCTCGGGCGCCAATGCCTCGAAGGCGCACTTCTACCTGGCAAACAGCCTGTACAACCAGCGGCGCTACAGCGAGGCCCGCGCCGCTTACGACACGGTGCTGAATCTCGGCCCGGGCGCGTTCAGCGAGGAAAGCACCCAGAAGGCGGCGGAGCTGGCCCTTGCAGATTCCGCCTACCAGCAGGCCACGGCCTACTACCAGAAGCTTGCCGCCGAGGCCTCGACGGACGCAATGCGCAGCATAGCATATACCGGCCTGATGCGCAGCGCGACCCGACAGGAGGACGCCGGTGCCGCCGCGCGCTATGCAGATACCCTCCTGCTGCAGGGCGATATCCCGCAGGCCACGCGCGACGAGGCCCGGCTCCACGTAGCCCGGAGGGCTATGAACGCGGGACGCCAGGCGGAGGCCGAGAGCACCTTCCGCGAGCTGCAGGATAGCCCCAACGGACTGGCCGGCGCGGAGGCGAGGTACTATCTCGCCAAAAGCCTGCTGGACGCCGGGAAGCTGAAAGACGCCGAAGGCGCAGCCTCAAAGAACATCAAGCAAAGCGCCGGCTATGAATACTGGGTCGTGAAGACCTATATCCTGCTGGGCGATATTCTGATCCGCGAAAAAGATTTCTTCAACGCACGGGCCACGCTGCAGAGCGTGGCGCAGCATGCCGCCGTTCCGGCGCTCCGAGAGGAGGCGAAACGGAAGCTGGACGAGCTGAAAGCCGTGGAAAACTCAAAGCTTTCCAATGACTAAAGCCGCACGATCCGGTCGTATAGCCCTGCTGGGCTGCCTGCTGCTGCTCGCCTCCGGCGACCTCCAGGCACAGCGTCGCAGGACGCCCGCCAGGCAGCCGAAGGCCAAGCCTGCCGCCCGGAAGCAGGTTCCCCAGAAAACCACCCCGCAGGCGCAGGGCCCGTCCGCGGCTGCGCCCATCCGCCGCGGCGATACCACGATCCGCAGCACGACGCTGGAAGTATATCAGCAGTACGAGCCGGAGCTGAAGCAGGTTGCCAAGCCCGAGCTGAGCCCGGCCCTGCCTCCGCCGTCCAACCTGAAGACGGAACAGCAGTACGAGGTGCCGCAGCAGACCCTGTACTACAGCTACCGCGCCCTCCCGCTGCGGCCGCTGGCCCTGGGCAAAGACAGCGGTGTCTCCCGCCCGGAGAACTATGTGCTGCTCGGCGGCGGCAACCTCTCGACCATCCTCGGCGAAGCGGGCATAACCGCCCTGAAGGGGCGGGATTGGCATTCCTCGATCGACGCACGCTTCCTGAATCAGAAAGGCGATCTCGTAGGGCAGCGCCTGCAGGAATACCGTCTCGGCGCTCACGCCGAATGGGATCTGAGCGGTCCGACCCTCGAGGCGGACGTCAAGGCTCTGCATCGCCGCTACGGCCAGTACGGGTATAATCAGGACGCGTTCAAGCTCTCCGAAGACGATGTCCGGCGAACGCTGGATAATTACGGTTTGAATCTCGGGCTGAAGAGCCGACAGCCCGGTTTCTGGGGATTGCAATATCACGCGGCTGCGGGCATTGATCTGTTCAAGACCAGCGTAAGCGCCGCGGAACGGAATATCGATATTCATGTTCCGGTCTGGAAGCAATTCGACAGCAGCTTCAGCGCCGGTATCGGCCTGCATGCCTGGCTGACGACCATCAACAGCACCAGCGTCGTCACCAGCCGCACATACAATAATGTGCTGCAGATCACGCCCTGGTTGGAATACCGGCAGGACGGCTTCGAGAGCCACATTGGCCTGAGCCCGACGCTCGGACATTATGGGGTCACCTACCTGCTGCCGGACATCTCGCTGGGATACCGGTTCAGCGGAGACAAGGTCCGGATCGGCGCCGTCTATAAAAGCCGGCTGCAGCGGAACACGTACGAAGAGCTGGTTGGAATGAATCCATTCATCAACCAGCTGGATATCTATCAGCAGAGTCGCGTCGATGACGTGTACGGTGAGCTAAGGCTGGCGCTCGGGCATCATCTGAGTGTATGGGGCCGCGCCGGCTGGATGCAGATGAAAGAAATGCCCCTGTTCGTCGTGCAGGCCGGAGCGGACGATCGCTGGCAAACGGTATTCTACGACTCCAGGGTGCAGGCCATTACCTGGAGCGCGGGAATCCGCTATGCGGTAGCGGAAGACCTTTCCCTGGGCTTCAGCGGCAACTGGTATAATTTCTATAACAAAGCCACGTTCAACCACGTCTACGGGCAGCCCGGCGTCCGCCTGCGCGGCGATGTCGCCTGGAGAATTGTCCGGGACCTCAGGCTGACGGCCTATACATCGGTCCTGGATCAGATCTGGAGCCGGGATCAGCTGAACGAGGACGTCCGCCTCCGTGGGGTATTTGATGTCGGCCTTGCCGGAGAGTATACGTTTGCCGATCGCTTCGAACTCTTTCTGCGGGCGGAAAACCTGCTGAACCGCGCCAATGAGCGTTGGCTCGGCTACCCATCTTTCGGAATTAATTTATATGGCGGGCTGCGTTTCCGGTTCTGATCCCGCGGTGCTTTTATGGAGCACTAGCATTCTTCCCTAAATTTGCCCCCTTTCTTTACAAGTACTTCTCCCGGCATGGATATCGCAAAGTATATAGGTCTTTTTCTGCTCAAGAACAATTTTGTCTACCTCCACGGGCTTGGCAACCTCGAGTTGAAGAAGAAGCCCGCCGTTTACGAGGGAGAATCCCTGCGGGCTCCGGAATACGATGTCGTCCTGACTCCAGGCGGCAGCATCGACGATACCCTGGCCAATTATATCGCCACGCACGAGCAGACTTCGATCTCAAAGGCCGCCAACGCGCTGCGCGAATTCTCTTCGGCGACCCGCGCGGAGCTGGCCGCAGGCAGGAATGTGGAAATCCCGGGAATCGGTGCATTTACCGAGCAGAACGGCCTGGTCCGTTTCATTGCCAACCCGCACCTGCAGCATGTGCCGCCTCCGGTCCCGATGCTGAAGCTGAGCAAGCGCCTGGAGGAAACCCCGGACTTCCGCCGGGATACCGTCGACCGGCAATCGGATGAAGGCGGCTCCGGCATCGCCTGGGGAAAGATCGCCATCATGGCGCTGGTGCTGCTTGCGGTGATCGCCGCTATCGTGTTCGGAATCCGTTATTTTAACTCGAGCCCCGCAGGCTCGGCCCCTACGGACACTGTCGCGACTCCTCCCGCGGTGCTCCAGCCCGAGGCGCCCCAACCCGGGGATACCGCCGCCCCTGTGCAGGCCCCGGACAGTGCCGTAACGCCTCAGCCTGCTTCGGCGCCGGCCCAGAATGGCAGCGGGTACACGGTGCTGCTGCAAAGCTACCCCAGCCGGGCGGCAGCCGAACGCCGCGCGGCAAGATTGAAAAGCTACGGTCACGACGTAAGCATGCGCGCCGTCGATTCGACCACCTTCCAGGTGACGCTGTTCATGCCCGGCCCGGTAGCCGATACGGCCCGCATGCTGGACTCGCTGGCGCGGAATTTCAATCCCAAGGGGGTACGCATTATCCGGTGATTTTATTTTGACGGCTTGAATGCCTAAGAAGGGCATACTCAGCTTATTCACTGAAATTCACAGGTTTTCAACAGTTATCCACAGTCTGCTGTTGAAAACTCCACCGGGAGAATCCTCTGAATCGGCTGCAAGCCGCGCCGGTAATGCGTTTTCGTTAAGTGCATACAAAGTGGAAAAAAGTGGGGTGGTAGGTGGTGGGAAAAAGTGGGAGGTTGTGTTTCTTTGTGGTGGGATATTCCATCTTCACCATGCTTTCCTTGATCGGCGAATACGAACTGGCGATAGACGCAAAAGGCCGCTTCCTGCTGCCTGCGGGTCTGCGCAGACAGCTGCCGGAAGGGCAGGCTGACCGGTTCGTGATCAATCGCGGCTTTGAGAACTGCCTGGTGATGTACCCGATGGAAGTCTGGGCAGTGGTCTCCGCTAAAATCAACAAGCTTAACGACTTTAATCCCAAGGAGCGGGCGCTGAAGCGCTTGTTCCTGAACGGGGCCAACGTGGTTGAGGTGGATGCGGCGGGCCGGATGAACCTGCCCAAAAACCTGATGGAGTTCGCAGGGCTGAGCAAAGACATGGTGCTTGCCGCCCAAGGTAATAAGGTGGAGCTCTGGGATAAGGGCGCATACCAGAACTACCTGGCGGAGCACGTCGGCGATTTGAGCGCGCTGGCGGAAGAGGTGGGAGGCGGTGAGGCTTTTAATCCATTTGCAGACTGATTACCTATGGATGCCCCCACTTTTTACCACCAGACGGTTCTTCTCCATGAAGCCGTGGACGCCCTGGCCATAAAGCCGGACGGGGTCTATGTGGATTGCACCTTCGGCGGTGGCGGTCACAGCCGGGAAATCCTGAAGCGGCTCGGTCCCCAGGGCCGGCTCATCGCTTTTGATCACGATGCGGATGCCTGGCGCAACAAGCCAGATGATGCCCGGCTGGTCCCGGTGCACGAGAATTTCCGCTACCTGAAGCGCTTTCTGCGCCTGCACGGGTACGGGGCCGGCGTAGACGGCATTCTCGCGGATCTCGGCGTAAGCTCCTGGCAGTTCGATACTCCCGGGCGCGGCTTTTCCATTCGTTTCGACGGTCCTCTGGATATGCGTATGGATCCCCGCATCGAGCGTACGGCCGCCGATATCCTGCTGAGCTATTCCGAAGCCCAGCTGCACAAGATGTTCGAGCAATGGGGCGAAGTGCGCAACAGCAGGCAGCTGGCAAAGCATATAGTTTCCAGCCGCGGCGGCGCCCGTCTCGCGGATATCGAAGGCTTGAAGGCGCTGATCGCCCCGGTGATCAAAGGGAATCCCCAGCGCTACCTGGCCCAGGTATTCCAGGCGCTGCGCATAGAAGTGAACGAGGAGCTCGACGTGCTGCGCGAATTCCTGGAGCAATGCCCGGCCTGCCTGAAGCCCGGGGGAAGGTTGAGCATCATCAGCTTCCATAGCCTGGAAGACCGGCTGGTGAAGCAATTCATGAAGCGCGGCGTCTGGCAGGACGAGACTAATGAATTCGGCCAGCTTACCAATGCCGCTACGCTCCGGCCCGTGATTTCGAAGCCGGTGGAACCGGGGGAGGAAGAGCAGCGGCAGAACCCCCGGTCCCGGAGCGCCCGGCTCCGGATTGCGGAACGAATCGAAGCATAAGTTATAAGTATAACGTGAAACGGAACCGTGATGAAAAATATTAAAGGTGTACCCTTCCTTGGCTCCGATGATGCCCTGACGCCGGCGCAGCGGATCCGCGCCGACTGGAACGCGCTGATGAAGCGCCTTTCATACACGAAGGTGATTACGAATATCCCGTATATCGCCTTCGTGGCGCTGCTTGCCGTGATCTATATAGCGAACAGTCATCGCGCCGTGGAGCTGCAGCGGGAGATCAACAAACAGCAGGCCGCGTTGAAGGAGCTGCGCTGGCGGTATATGGATTCGAAGACACGCCTGATGAACGCCGGGATGGAGAGCAATATTATCCAGAGCGGCGCCCCTCTCGGGCTGAAGCCCCTGACCCTGCCGGCGTACAGCATCGCCGTGAAGCGGCCGGGCGCAGAGGGGACA
>JASLDA010000301.1 GCA_030151745.1 Chitinophagaceae bacterium
CTCTTTTCATGTCATGGTGAGCGCAGGTTCGGGTTGGGGCGAACCGGAGTCGAACCACGACATGAAAAGCCCTTGAGCGTCGCCTGGTCCATGTCACCCTTCGACTGCGTTCAGGGTGACATGGGGAAGCCGGCGCAGGCTCCTGCTGTCACCTATTTAATGATCATTTGTGCAGCGTAGCCGCTCTGCATCTCATGAGGCGGCCATTTATGAAACGAGCCCTAGGCCGGGTACGTCAGCAGGGAGTGCTGGGTCGCGGTGAACAGGTCGCGCCAGATGCGGTTGATGCGGGTCCGGGGATCCGCGGCGACCAGGCCGGCATAGGGATACAGCTCCGTCACCATATGCCGTACGCCGGCCGCCAGGCCGCGGCTGGCGGCGCTCAGCTCCTGCAGCATCGCGCCGGGTATCCCTTGGGACTCGTTCATTGCCGTCCAGGATGCAGCAGCAGCGCCGTGAAATTTGCTTCGCAGCAGCTCCAGGTCTCCGGCGGCGGCGTGAAGCGCTTCCGCCCGGAGGTGTTTCCGGGCGCCGGTGCCGCCGTGTGCATCCAGGGATTGCCCGAAGCAATCCAGGAAGGCCAGCCCCATGCCCCCGAAATTGGCCGCCAGCGTAAGTTCCGCGAACTGCAGGAAAGGGTAGCGATACACCGGATCGGCGAGGGTCGCGGCTTCAGGGCGGATGAGAAAGCTCCGGTTTTCCGGCACCACCAGGTCGTCGATCCGGAAGCTGCGGCTGGCCGTGGCACGCAGGCCCATTACGTTCCAGTCGTCGCGGGGGGAAACCTCTTCCGGCAGGAAGAGAAAGCTCCGGATCTGTTCGTTCCCTTCGGCATCGGTAATGGGCCTGCCGTTCTCCATGATGCGGCAGTTCGTGCTGAATGCCGTAAGGTGCGGGGTCCCGGTCGCGAAATGCCAGTGGCCGCTGACGCGCCAGCCGGCAGCGACGCGCTCCGCGGTGCCCGAGGGGGCGCCGCTGCCGCCGATGCACAGCCGGGGATCCCGGAACATCAGGTCCCGGAGCCCCGCCTGCACGAAGCCCGCGAACAGCCCGGCGCCCGAGCACAGGGTGACGGTCCAGCCGAGGCTGCCGTCTACGGCGGCCAGCGATTCCTCGAGCAGCAGGGCCTCCGGCAGCGGCAGCTGCAGGCCTCCGCATTCCCGCGGTACGAACATGCGGAACCAGCCCGCATCGTGGATGATCTCCAGCTGGCGCTCCGTAAGGCGCCCGGCAGCCTCCGCTTCCGGCGCTTCGGCCAGCAGGGAGGCTTCGAGAGCCGCGGGCAGCCGCAGCCGGTCAGAGGGGCTCGAGGTCGAAAGCAGGCTGTTCATGGATGGTTTCTCGTTTCAGTTCGCGCCTCCAGGCGAGGTACCCGAAAATGGCAACCACGAACAGGATAAGCGTGAGCAAGGCGTACAGCGGCAGCTCCTTGCGGATCAGGAGCGGTATCGCAAAGGCATTGCTGATATTGAGCAGGATCCAGTTTTCCACGCGCCGCCGCGCCAGCAGCCACATCCCCGCCCAGGCCGTAGCGCTGACCCAGGCATCCCAGACCGGCACCGTCGAATCCGTGAAAAAGCGCAGGGCGAAATAGAGCAGGCAGAACCCGAGGCCGGTGATGCCGGCGGTAGTGATCCAGTCGCGCCGGTCGCTGCGGCCGATCTTCAGGTCTTTCACGCCCGGCTTATGCACCCAGGCGTACCAGCCGTAGATGCTCATGGCCAGGTAGTACAGGTTCAGCACGAACTCGGCATAAAGCCCCGTATCGAGAAAAATATAGCTGCTAACCGCCACGGAGACGATGCCGGCAGGGTAGAGCAGGATATGGTTGAAACGGGCCAGGATCACCTCGGCGATCCCGAAGCCGGTCCCGATCCATTCGACCGCCGGCGCTTTGCGGAGCTGCGTAACGAACAGTTGTTCCCAATCGGATAGATTCATCTGCGCGGCGAAAATACGGAGGCCCATCGTTAGGGAGGCGACGGCGGGAACCTGCGCGGGCTTCCCCATGTCGTCTTAAGCCGTGGCCTGAAATGCCGCCTGTAGCCCCGGGCCGCGGATCAAATGATCTCCAGGACCCGGAAGCGCTTGTCGTTCTGCTCGATGACGGCCCCGGCCTTCGTTCCCCGCAGCTTCATCCCCAGGGGCGACTGCAGGGAAACGGCGATGACCTGACCTCCCGGGACCTGCAGCCGGCCCAGCGCTACGCTCAGGTAATACCAGCTTCCGTCCAGGTTTACGAGACTGCCGAGCGCGGCCGTACCCGGGGCCTGAGCGGCGCCGACGGAGCGCAGCACGGCTTGCTGGGCCTTCAGCCCCTGCAGCTGGCGCCGCACCTGATCCTGCTCGATGTGCAGCATGGCCCGGGCGGTCTCATACTTATCGCCCGCGGTGCTTTTTGTCTCGTTGGCGACACTTTCGCCGAGATCTGCCAGCTGCCCTTCCAGCAGCGAGATCCTCTCCGCCAGGACGTCGAGACAATAATCGTGAACGAGCTCTTTTTCCGGGAAACCTGGCATCGTCTTATGCGGCTGGATCCATGTGTTTCGCCACTGAAACCAACGAGTTTATTTCCTGGAAGATACAGCAGGCTTCTTTATAGCCCGGCGCTTCGTATGCCGTTCGCGCTTCCGCTCCGGGCTTCAGCGGTTCAGCACCCGCAGCAGATTCCGGCCGTACGCCTCGCCTATGGGGATCTGCACCTTGCCGATGCGTAGCTGCTGCCGGTCCAGTGCGTCGATCTTGTCCGCGGCGACCATGAACGAGCGGTGCACCCGGATAAAGCGTTCCGCGGGGAGCTGCGCCCCCAGCTCGGCAAAGGTGCTCCGGGACAGCAGCTGGCGGTCCCGGAGTATGAAGTTCACGTAATTGCCTGCGGCCTCGAGGTAAAGGATCTCGTCGAACTGCACCTTGACCTGCTCGTAGCCCGTTTTTACGTAGAAGAAATCTCCCGGGGCCGGAACATTGCGGATCTTATACAGCTCGAAGGATTTATTGCAGGCTCTGATAAAGCGGGTCAGTGAAAAGGGCTTCAGGAGATAGTCCACGGCGTCCAGCTCGAAGCTCTGCAGGGCATGTTCCGAATAGGCCGTGGTGAAGATCACCAGGGGCTTGCGGCTCAGGCTGCTCAGGAACTCGATACCCGAGATATCCGGCATCTTGATATCCAGGAACAGCAGGTCCACGGGCTCGCGCTGCAGGTATTCCATTGCCTGGAAGGCATCGGTGAATACGGCTGCCAGCTCCAGGAACGGCACTTTCTCCGCATGCGAGCGGATCACGCTCAGGGCGATAGGTTCGTCATCGATGGCGATGGCTTTCACAAAAGAGGCTTTGAGACTGAAGATAATATCGTTGAGTCAAGCGGGTGCGGATAATCTTAAGGTACGCCGGTTCCGGCTTGCTTCGGGGTTCGCCGGTCCGTGGCTGCCGAATCGCGGTAGGAAAGTCCCGGAGGCACTGCATTTTCTTGCATGCCGCCCTTCGACAAGCTCTGGATGACATGCAAGAAAATGCAGTGCAGATTCCATCGTCACTTCCGCGATGGCTGCCGCACAATATGAAAACGGCTTGTGGCAGATCGTCAATCGATCCTCTTTTCATGTCATGGTGAGCGGAGGTTCGGGCTCGAACAAACCGGAGTCGAACCACGACATGAAAAGCTTCTGGAAGCGCACCTTTCCCATGCCGCCCTTCGACTGCGCTCAAGGTGACATGGAGAAGGCCGCGCAAGGTACTTGCCTGATGATCGCTGCCGCAGCATCGAGACTGCCAGTGACGGCTCGTTACGTAATCCTCTTTTCATGTCATGGTGAGCGCAGGTTCGGGTTCGGGCGAACCGGAGTCGAACCAGGGCAGGAAA
>JASLDA010000314.1 GCA_030151745.1 Chitinophagaceae bacterium
GCGCTAGCTTATTGCTGCTGCGCAGACAACGAACTGTAAGAGCGGCCCGCGGCGGGCTTCCATTGCAGGGACGGAACCCTTATTTTAGACCGACCTAACAGCTTAATGCAATGCTCTACCCTATCCTGGCCGCGCTGCTCCTCGCAGGTTCCATGGCGACCGAACCACAACTGGAAGCCGGATTCGACAAGGACGAATACCGCGAGCTCATGTATATCTCTGCACGTACCGGCGCAGTCGATGCCCCGTCCTACTACGCAAACATCCCGGAACCCGCCGGCAGACACCTGCAATACCGCTCGAAGGAAACGGGGCTCGCCAATTTATGGGACCTCTGGACCGGCCCCGGCAAACCGGCCGTCATCAGCATCCGGGGCACGATCCAGACCAACAGCAGTTGGCTCGCCAATATCTACGCAGCCATGGCCCCGGCCACCGGCGCGATGCGCCTGACAGACAGCACGAGCTTCGACTACAAGCTCGCCGACGATCCGAAAGCCGCCATACACGTGGGCTGGCTGCTGAGCCTCGCATACATGTCGGGAGATATCCGCATGCACGTCGATTCGCTCTATGCACGAGGCCAGCGCGAGTTCCTGATCATCGGCCACAGCCAGGGCGGAGGCATCGCGTTCCTGCTCAACAGCTGGCTGCATCACCTGCAGCTCGACGGGAAACTTCCCCGGGACATCGTCTTCAAGACCTATTGCAGCGCCGCCCCCAAGCCGGGCAACCTGTACTTCGCATACGACTACGAAAAGCTGACGCAGGACGGCTGGGCCTATAACGTGGTCAACGCCGCCGACTGGGTGCCGGAAGTCCCGATCTCCATCCAGACGGTGGAAGACTTCAACACGATAAACCCGTTCACGGATGCAAGGAAGATGATCCGCAAGCAGAGCTTCGGGAAACGCGTCGCGCTGGGATATGCCTACGGGCAGCTTTCGCGCCCCCTGAAGCGCGCGCAGCGGCGCTATGAGAAATACCTGGGAAAAATGACCTCGAAGGCCGTGAACAAGCAGCTCGCCGGTTTCGAAGCTCCGCCCTATTACAAGAGCAACAACTATACGCGCTGCGGCGATCACATCGTTCTCACACCGGACAGCGCATACTACCGCCTGTTTCCGGACGATCCCGAAAAGATGTTCCCGCATCACCTGCACCCGCAGTACCTGTACCTGCTGGAGCGGCTGGAACTGCACTAACGCAGCGCTTCCGTCACGACTTTGCCGATGCAGCCGTTCGGCATCTGCACTTTAAGCAGGGCTGCAACCGTGGCTGCGATATCGGTCATATGCACCAGGCGGTCCGACTCTCCTTTGCGGATGCCGCAGCCGTACCAGAGCAGCGGGATATGCGTGTCATAGGGATTCCAGCTGCCGTGCGTGGTGCCCGTCGTCGAATACCCGGCATAATACCCGGGCTTCAGGATGATCTGGATCTGCCCGCAACGGGGTGCGTAATAACCGTTCACAGTCATCTGGTGAATCGGCTCGGGCGTCGCATTCCAGGCGCTCATCGGCAGGTCTATGGCAAAGGCGATCTCCGGCCGCTTGCGCAGCCACTGAATAGCGAGCTGACGCAGCCCGATCTGGTCTGTGAACGACTGCGGGATGCGGCCTTCGTCCATCCAGACCTGGTAGTTCTCCAGGGATTTCACCAGGGAATCCTTACCGGTTGCCTGCTTGAGGAACGCGTTCAGATCCCTGCGCAGCACAGCTTCCGAGACATTCCCGGCGGGAACCTTCCGGTCTGTCAGGTACAGCGAGTTATGCGCCCCGCCGTGATCCGCGGTCAGGAACACCGTGTATTGCCCCGGCCCCACCGCCTCATCCAGGTAGTCCAGGAATGCGGCAAGGTCGCGGTCCAGGCGGCGGTAGGTATCCTCGATCTCGCGTGAGTTGGGGCCGAACTGATGCCCGATATAATCCGTAGCCGAAAGCGACACGGCGAGAAAATCCGGGTCGGAGCCGCTCCCGAGGCGATTGGAGCTGATGCACTGCTTCGCGAACAGCAGGCTCAGCCAGTTGCCGGCCGGCAGCCTGCGCACGGCATTGTACCTGGCATCGCCCTTACCCATGAAGAAACGGGCGCTGTGCGGGAAGCCCGCAGGGGTTTCGCTTTTATCGTAACGCCCTTCATAGCGGCTGTCCGGCGCCCCGCTCTGCGTGTACGTCGAGGCAGCGCTCAGCAGCTCCCAGTCGCGGGCCAGGATCGAATCGGCGTAGCGCCTGGCGTTGAAGCGGCGGACCCATTCGGGGAGCGCCTGCATATAATAGCTGGAGCTTGAAAAGTTGCCGGTGCTGTCGTCGAACCAATACGCCTCGTTCGCGAGATGCCCGCCCGGCAGGATGCTGCTGCGGTCCTTCAGCGAAACCGCGAACACCCGGGAACGGAAATTGGTGGCCAGCCGCAGCTCATCGGTGACGGTGGTCGTCAGCAGGTTCCGCGGGCTCATCCTTCCCCAGCGCCAGCTGCCGCCCACCGGCTTTGCCGTATCATCGTCCGTACAATAGATCTCCTTCCCGTTCTCCA
>JASLDA010000324.1 GCA_030151745.1 Chitinophagaceae bacterium
AGCGCGGTCTGATCATGATGGTTGGCCGTCGCAAGCGCCTTCTTCAATACCTGAGCAAGAAGGATATCAGCCTGTACCGCTCGCTCATCGAAAAGCTCGGCATCCGTAAGTAAGCCATGCTTTGCGAAAACGACTATTCCCAACTGCCCGCGGTTGGGAATAGTCGTTTTTGCGTTTACCCTTCTTCAGCCTGCATCATTCCCGGCTTCCGCATTTGGAATCCTGCATCCTGAATTCCCACGCATTTTCAACCCGTGGCGGGCCCCAAGCTGAAACCCGCCGCAATAATCCACAAGCCAGTATTACATGCTGACATTCAACCACAAGACCGCGAAGTTCAATCTCCCCTCCGGTCAGGAAATCATCCTGGAAACGGGTAAGCTCGCCCGCCAGGCCGACGGCGCCGTCGTCGTCCGCTGCGGCAAGGCGATGATCCTCGCCACCGTCGTCGCGGCGCAGGAGCCCAAGCCGGGCCAGAGCTTCTTCCCGCTCACCGTCGACTACCAGGAAAAGTTTGCCTCCGCAGGCCGCATCCCCGGCTCCTTCTTCAAGCGCGAAGGCCGCATCTCCGACTCCGAAGTCCTCATCTCCCGCCTCATCGACCGCGCCCTGCGCCCGCTGTTCCCGGAAGATTATTTCTGCGAAGTACAGGTCATCGTCACCCTCATCTCCTCCGATCCGGAAGTGATGCCCGACGCCCTCGCCTGCCTCGCCGCATCCGCCGCGCTGGCCGTTTCCGACGTGCCCATCCAGGAGATCATCTCCGAAGTACGCGTGGGCCGCGTAGCCGGTGAGTTCATCATCAACCCGACCCGCACGCAGCTGAAGGAGGCCGACATGGACTTCATCATCGCCGCTACCGAGAAGAACATCATGATGGTGGAAGGCGAAGCCAAGGAATGCTCCGAAGAGGACGTGGTCAAGGCCATCGAGCTCGCGCACGACGCGATCCGCGTCCAGGTGAAAGCCCAGGAAGAGCTCCGCGCCGCCGTAGGCAACCCCGAGAAGCGCGTCGTTACCCCGACCGAAATCAACCAGGAAGTAAAGGCCGCGGTCGAAGCCTATGCCAAGGAGAAAATGCTCGAGATCAGCCGCAGCGGCCTTGCCAAGCACCAGCGCAGCGCCTCCTACAAGGAGCTGAGCGCCAGCCTGAAGGAGCACCTGACGGAAGGCATGAGCATCGACGGCGAGCTCCCGGCCGAGATCTGGGGCGCCGCCAAGCTGTACTTCGACGACCTCCAGTACCATACCGTCCGCGACATGATCCTGGACGAAGGTGTACGTCTCGACGGCCGCAAGACCAACGAGGTGCGCCCACTGGCCATGGAAACGGATTACCTGCCCGGCCCGCACGGCTCCGCCCTGTTCACACGCGGCGAAACACAATCGCTCACCACCGCTACGCTCGGCACCTCCGAAGACGAGCTGCTGGTGGAAAGCGCCGCCGTTTCAAACTACGTCAAGTTCATTCTCCACTACAACTTCCCGCCGTTCTCTACCGGCGAAGTAAAGCCCCAGCGCGGCCCCGGCCGCCGCGAGGTGGGCCACGGCAACCTGGCCAAGCGCTCCCTGGAGCAGATGATGCCGGGCAACGAGTATCCCTACACCGTCCGCGTCGTTTCCGATATCCTCGAGTCGAACGGCTCTTCCTCCATGGCAACGGTCTGCGCGGGCTCCCTGGCGCTGATGGATGCCGGCGTTCCTTTCCCCAAGCACGTCTCCGGCGTGGCTATGGGCCTGATCTCCCGCGCCCGCGATAACAAGTACGCGATCCTGACCGATATCCTCGGCGACGAAGACCACCTCGGCGATATGGACTTCAAGGTGACCGGTACCCGCGAGGGGATCTGCGGCATCCAGATGGACATCAAGGTGGACGGACTCAGCATGGACGTAATGCGCGCCGCGCTGGCCCAGGCCCGCGAAGGCCGCCTGCACATCCTCGAAGCGATGTACGCCTGCATCCCGGAATACCGCCCCGAACTGAAGCCGCATGTACCGCGCGTCGAGCAGATCATCATCGACGCCGAGTTCATCGGCGCGATCATCGGCCCGGGCGGCAAGATCATCCAGGAGATCCAGCGCGAAACCAATACCAAGATCTCCGTCGACGAGCTCGAGGGCAAGGGCTATGTAAAGGTCTTCTCCGACAATGCCGACAACCTGAAGGCCGCCATGAAGTGGATCAAGGGCATCGTAGCGCAGCCAGAGGTCGGCGAAGAATACGAAGGCACAGTGAAGAGCATCATGCCTTTCGGCGCATTCGTGGAATTCATGCCTGGCAAGCAAGGTCTGCTCCATATCTCCGAAGTGAGCTGGAGCCGCCTCGACAGCCTCGAAGGCGTGATGAAGGAGGGCGACAAGGTTCGCATCAAGCTCATCGGCACCGATCCCAAGACCGGCAAGCTCCGCCTGAGCCGCAAGGTCCTCCTGCCGAAGCCCGACGGCTACACCGAGCCCGAGCGCCGCGATCGCCCCGAGCGCGGTGAGCGCCGGGACCGTCCCGAGCGTCGCGAAGGCGGCGAACGCCGCGAGCGCGGAGACCGCCCCGAGCGTGGGGAGCGCCGCGAGCGCCCGAGGCGCGAGATGAACGGCGACAACGGCCCGCAACAGCAGCCGCAGGCAGACCAGGATCAGCCCGCAACACCGGCCCCCAGCGCCGATGACGCGGACCTGGCGCTGTGATTGATTTAAGATCTAAGATTTTAGATTGAAGATTTAAAAAAGAGAAAGCCCGTACGTGATGAACGTGCGGGTTTTCTCGTTTAAGGTGAAAATGCCGGCCTGCGCACACTTATAAACGCCTGCTCCCGATGTTGCGCGGCACTTTATTTTCGCAGGGCAGCTCCGCTCCGCCGGCGGGGCTCATGCGCTCCGGATGTCTATCAGAAACTATTACGCCCTGCTCGGGGTGCCTCACGGAGCCACCGCGGAAGACATCCGGAACGCCTTCCGCAAGCTGGCCAAGACTTACCACCCGGACAAGGCCCCGGACAATCCCTTCGCGGAGGCGCATTTCCGGGAAATCCAGGAGGCCTACGAGGTACTTTCCGATGCGGGGCGACGCGCCAAATACGACGAGGAGCTTTGGCTCCGCGGTCTCACGAACCGGAGCCGCCACGCGGTGGCCATTACACCGGACTGGCTGCTCGGCGAAGCAGGAAAGCTGCGCCGGCATATGGAGACCATAGACAGCTACCGCATGAACCACCTTGCGCTGAAGGAATATGTCGAAGCCCTGCTCAGCGACGAGCACCTGAGCCTGCTTCAGGACGCCCCGGAGCAACGGACGGAGCTGCTGGACAGCCTGTTCCAAACCTTGGTGAAGCTGCGCCTGCCCTACCTCAGCGAGCTGGAGCCCCGCCTGCGACTACTGGCCGGCGGCGATAAAGAGGCGGGAGAGAGAATTGCCGGCTTTATCCGGCACCGGCAGCAGGAAGCCGGCTGGAACCGGAGAAGGCCCTGGATCGTGATCGGCTTTGCGCTGATCATCTGCATCCTGATCTGGATCCTGAAACGATAGCCCAAAGCCGAAAACGGAAGGCCAGACAAACGCTGGCAGGACATAACATGATAAGGCGTGCCGGGTTCATCACCCGGACAGCTATCGATTAAAACCGACTCCGGGCATTCCTTAAAACTCCTGGTTCCCGTCGCCGGCGAAGGTCATGAGGAAGACGGACTCTTCCTCGGCGTAGATATAGTGCATCAGCCGGGGAGCGAGGCTGCCTATTTCATTCTCATCGAGGTTGAAGCTGAGGGCATCCGTCTCGATCCAGATACGGCCGCCGAGCACCTGGATGGTCTGCGCGGCATCGGTGGCATGACGGCTGAGCTCGGCGCCTTCCTTCATGGCCACCAGCACCACGCGCTGGTACTCGCTGTGCAGGAGGGTGATGGCGTTACGGTCCGAGGCGTTCCAGGTGGCTTCGCTCTTGATCTGGCGGATCGCGTCCGGCAGGTTGATACGCAATGCCGGGGCATCGATGGTACGGGTTCCCTCGGGCCGGTTCGGCGTTGCGCGGTTGAATTTTTCGTTGGAGGCTTCCATACGGGAACCCACGAAAAAGTTGTGCCCTGAACGGCTGCGATGCGCGCGCCTCGCTATGCTTGCCATGAAAACTCACCCGTTACGCGCTCGATTCTGCCCTTCCCGTTGCTCGGGTACACATACCACTCGATGAAGTTGACAGCAGGTTGGGCCAGGAAGAGCTTAATCTTCACCAACACACTAAACCATCGGACCAAGATTCCGAAAGCGCCGGCGGCGCCACGCTAACTCACGATCCACGACTCCCGACTCATGCTAAAACGCACCATTGAATCCCAATACCGCGCCGATCGTTATCGCGTGCCCGTTCAGGTCCGTGCCGCCGGTATTGCAGAAGTTGTTGACGTGGTATTTCGCCTGCAGCCCGACATAGCTTTCTTGAGAGATCCGGATGCGATAGCCCGCGCCGGCAGCGATATCCAGCGAGGCGAGCGACTTCGAATACGGCTTGTCTTCGCCACCGCGCTTGCTGGTTTTCATCAGGTCCAGGCCATCGAAACCGAGGCCGCCGAGGAGGTCCAGGCGATGTCGCTTCCTCGCAGCGATCGCATAAGCGACATCCAGGCCGGCATTCACCCCGAAAAAGTAATTCGTGCGGAACAGCGAATCGAATGAGCGCACCAGATGCTCCTGTGGCGCCGATAAAAACTTCACCAGGATAGAGACGCCGAATTCCCAGCGCGGACCAAGCGAGCCTGCCGAAATTCCCAGGTAGGGGTGCGTGCCGAGTGCGCCCAGCTTCCCGGTCGGAATCCAGACGCCGGCAGACAGAAAAATATCCGGCGGCCGTTCATACCAGCGCTTTTGGTCCAGGCGATCGAACTCTTTACGCAGTACGCTGCCCCGGTACAAATCTCCATTGACTGCCTGAATTTTCCGCTCGTCCGGCGCTGCATAGTAGTCAGCGAGAAAATGCTCGATGACTGTGAGCTTTGGAATCTGCAATACCTCCTTCGCCAGTCCGGAGATGAATTTTCGATAGGCGCTGTCGCCGGGCGTGGGACCGCTGCGGGGAGCCGCGGTTTTGTAATATGAGAACTGTTGCACGGGAGGAGGCAGGAATTGCTGCAGCTTCGTCAGGATGTGCTCACCATCGTAAAGTCGTTCCGTAAACCGGCGCTCCCGGATCTCCTGGAGAATCACGTACGCCAGGTAAAACGAGCTCGCGCCGCAATGCCCGCGCCAGTACCACATGAGATGATTCAGCGTATCTGTTTTGCGCGCCGCATGCAGCTCAGGCACCAGTTCCACGCAATTGTACTGCACGTCGTTGCAAGACAGGGGATGCCGGCTCATCAGGGTTTCCGGCAGGCTCTTTTCCTGAGCACGCGCTGCAAATGTGAAGACCGACAGCGAGACAAGGGCTAACAGGTATTTCATCGAAGGCGCGAAATTCGGTAGCCGATGCCGAAGTTGCGCTGTTTGGCATAGCTGAATTGGCCGGGTTACCGATTTAGGAGAAGTACGATACTGTTCTTACACCCAAAGGTCTTTAGGCCCTATCCAGGCTTTTGAATTTTAAATTTTGAATTTTGCATTCTAACTCAAGCTCCGGAAATCCACCGGCACCAGCTTGCTTACGCCCGGCTCCTGCATCGTCACACCGTAGATCACATCCACGGCTGCCATCGTCTGCTTATTATGGG
>JASLDA010000340.1 GCA_030151745.1 Chitinophagaceae bacterium
ATTGAAAGGTGATCAGTGGAATAAGGTGGAAAGCGATGCTGCGGGACGGTTTTGCATAAGACGAGCAATACGGTTTTTCTCTGCGTTCATCTTACTTGGTCCAGTCGACGAACATCATGTCCTGCATCCAGGGTAGCTTCAGGATGCTGTAGCTCCAGGGAAGGAAATCCAGCAGGATATCGTGGGGCTGGCGCTGCACTTTCAGCTGCCATCCGGAATCGTTATGCCGGAGAATGCCCTCCCGCTGCAAAAAGGCCTGTCGAAGCCCTTCGGGACTGGTCTGCTTCAGCACGCTCCAGTTGGCGATTACAGCCGTCAGCAGGGCTTCGCATTCTTCCGTCTCGGTTGCGGTCAACAGGGGCAGAGGACCGGGACTCTCCGCCGGCGTTAAGCCGCAAAGAAGCTTTTCGAGGACGAGCTCCTGCTCCAGGCAGGCGGTATCGGCGAAGGCACAGCAGCGAAGCAGGGCGATGGCGCGCGCCGGGTCTGCCAGCACATGGTCCTGTACGAGACCTGTCGTCTTGAAAAAGGCGCCCAGGTAAGGAGCGATCAGCACTAGTCCTGCATTCCCGATCCGGATGCGGTGTTCCGCCGGGACGGTATCTTCCTGCTTGCCGGGCTCCGGCTGATCGGCGGGCTGCGCAGCAGCCGGCCGGTTGTCCTGCCGGGGGGGCATTTCTGCGGCGGGCATATCCCCGGTTCCGGTCTCGAGCAGCCTGCGGCAGATAGTCGCGAGCAGCTCTCCCGGCCCTGATGATTCCTGGGAAAGGCGCCGGGGATCCCGGTAAAGCTCCTGAGCCCGGCGCGGGTCGATCGGCAGGCCGGAGCGGAACGCTGCCCCCAGTATGGCCTCAAGCTTTGCCGGCAGCGGCAGCGGACGGATGTCGGCTTCCACAAGCGGCTGCAGCAGGATCCCGGTAAGCATGCTGCGGGCCGAAGCGGGGCCGATGCTGTTCTCATCCGCAAGTGAGAGCAAAAGGCGGATTATATCGGCGGCAGTTTCAGGGCTTAAGGCAGCCCAGTGCTGCAGCAGCGGCCCGGGGATATCCGCTGCGGCCAGCAGCTGGATGAAGCGGTAGCGCGGGGAAGGGCTTGCAGCAAGGAGCCTGGAAGCGCGGTCGCGCAGCATTAGTAGTCCCCGCTCGTCGAGCTCCCGTACGGCTGCTGCCGGTCCCTTGTCCATAACGCTGTCTGCCCACCAGGGGCTGGATCCATGTTCCAGGTAAAAGAAGATGGCGTCCAGCTGTGTCTGGCGCCTGTCGAGGCCCGGCGCCGCTTCCTGCATTGCCGCCAGCAGCGCCTGCCCGATCTCGGCGGTCAGCCGTTTTCCCAGATCCGCGGGAAGCGGCTCATGGGTATCGATGCTGAGGCTTATATCCAGCTTCGGCACCCGGATGAGGGTCTGCGGACCGGAGATGCTGTCGAACAGCGTGTTCAGCCGGGCCGGCAACTCCTCGTTGCAAAGCCTGGCGATGCCGCTCTGCACATCCGGGCCGCCCTTCGCGTTCCTGAGCCTGAAACGAAAGGTCTGCTTTGCGATGATATGCATGAGGGGAGCGCTCATGGGCTGTATAGGGATATGCTTATGCGGGGCTTTCGCTTCGTAGGGCGGGGATTTTATTTAGTGCCTGGATCCAGCATTTTCAGAATAGCATTCAGGTCCTTCAGATACGCCACCTTGACCGAAGCTTCTCCGTTGGTGGTAATGCGGGTTATTTCCGTATTCACCGCGTTGCGGATCTGGGAAACAATGCCTTTCTCCGCCGCGGACCAGTTTGCCATATTCGCTGCCCAGACCCTGTAGTAAGCGGTGAGCGCTTTATACAATGCCTGCAGGTTGACCTGGCTTTTATCGTAGTCGCTGTCCTGGATGCACATGATATAGGCCGCCAGGTCGGCGAGAATGGCCCAGAGCCGCAATGCCATTTCCCGGACATCGCTGCCGACGACCAGCGGCTGCAGGCTTTCGAACCAGGAAGCGAGCAGGCCGGCAACTTCGGTATCGAAGAAGAACCGGATCTGGTCCGCAGCGAGCTTGCCCGAAATGTCGCCAAGCTTTGTAAAGTATTCCTCGACCTTGCTGAAAGGCTTATAGAGCTCGCGGAATATCTTGTACTTGGCGGGGTCGCTTTTTGAAAGATCCGCGAAGGCTTTCAGGATATCATTCAACGGGCTGCAGGTCTTTTGCCGTTCCTGGCTGACGGTGATGTCCTCGGAATGCTCGGCGCTGCAGCTGCCGTTGGAAACCTTCAGCGTGACGGTATAGACCCCCCCTTTTTTGTAGGTGTGAGACGGCGCCTTCTCTGCGGCCGACGATCCGTCCCCGAAGTCCCAGCTCATTTCGGCATTGAACGCGTCCTGGGCCGTAAACCGGCGCTCGAGCTGGGACGCCGTGCCCGGCGTGACGCTGAACAGGGCCGAGGGTGTCTGGAAGACCTCTACCTGCGTTTGCGCGCTGATGCCGTTCGCGGTATAGGTGATGATCGCCAGCTTGCTGGCCACCGTGGTGTTGAAGGGAATGGAGCCCGGCCGGAACTCGAAGCCGTTGCCGACGGCAACCACGCCGTCGCCCCCGCCCTGGCCGCCGGCGGGTGCCACCGTGATGGGGTAGGACTTCTTATCGGCGGAGCAGAACTTATCCGGCGTCAGGCTGACCGATACGGTTTGCAGCGTAACCGTTTGCGAGGAGCTGTCCCTGCAGGGGCCGTTCGTGACGGTGAGCGTCACAACGTAATTGCCCGGCTTCAGGTATTGATGGCTGGCCTTGACCTACTGAGATCCGCTGCCGTCGACGAAATCACATCGACAGGCAGCGGGGAAGGCATTCGAGCTGCGGAAGATCTTGACGTTTCCGGCCGCCGGGCTGTCCGTGATGCTGAATGTCGCGACAGGAGTCTGGTAAACCTTTACGCTGCGCTGTGCGAGCTGCCCGTTCACGGAGTAGCCGAGCGTGATCTCGCGCAGGGCCGCATCCTTCGCAAAGCTCACCAGCCCGGGTCTGAAGAAGAATTGATCCCCGCGGTTCTCGACACCGTCCCCGGAGACCTGCCCGCCCTCCGGGCTTATGCCGATCACGTAGCTGCCCTTGTCGGCGGAGCAGTATTCGGAGCCTTCGAGCGTGATGGCGGCGCGGGCGATCCTGATCGTCTGGCTGGTCTTGTCGCTGCAGACGCCGTTGGTTGCAGTGAGCGTCACCGTGTACGTGCCTTCCTTGTCGTAGGTATGGAATGCATTGTCGCCGCTGCCGGTGCTGCCGTCCCCGAAATCCCAGCTGAGAGATGCAGCCTGGATGCTGGTGTTCTGCACCGAGAGGACGTTGAAGGCGGTGGACTGCAGTATCTCGAACGAGGCGCTGGGACGGGCAAATACGGTGACGTTGAATATGCCGGTCTTGCCTTCTACGGTATAGCTCAGCGCGATCACTTTGTTCAGCGTATCGTCGGAAATGCTTACCGTCGAGGGATTGAATACGAAGCTGCCGTTATCGTTGCGCGTACCCTCGCCGCTGAGCGTGCCTCCTGCCGGATTTACCGTGACGGGATAATCCGATTTGTCGGCGTTGCAGAACTGGGCCTGGGCCAGCGATACCGCCGGATCCACATCGTCTTTCGTTTCGTTCACGATATAATAGATCGGCGGGCAATCGCTGCAGCACATATACGGCAGGTAGAAATCCGCGATGACGACCTGGTCCGGCAGTTCCGCCGTCAGCTCGTCGAGGCTGTGGCGGGTGATCAGGTCTTTGTAGAAAAGCTTGTCGATGATCTCGAGTTGCTTTGCGCTGAGCGTGGCTTTGAGCTTGACCGTGTTCAGCTGGCGGATGCTGCCCGAAGCCAGGGTTGCGGCGGCTGTCCTGGCCTGGTCTGCCTGGACCTCCGAAGCCGCCTGCTGTGCCGCCCCGGTCTCCGTTGCTGCGCCGGCGGCCTCCGCTGCAGGCTCGTCCTTTGAGCGCCCGCTCATGATTTCCTGCAGGCGATCGGTGACGGCGAGGTTTGTGGTCTGGGGCAAGTCACGTACCGCGTCGGCGGCCGCGGCGACGCGGGTGAAAATATTGGTATTCCCCTTGCGCAGCCGGCTGCGCTCGTGGTACACCATTACGAATGTCCCGCCCATCGTCACGCCCGCCTTGTGCTGGATGCCGGGATGCATCTTTACATAGTAGCCGAACTTCTGCAACATCGCTATGTAGACCCAGCGCACTTTGTAGTCGTTGTAAAGAGCGAGGAACTGGGCGTCCTTGCAGGCATAGAGCAGGGCGTCCAGGTGATCGATCAGGTCTTCGCGAAGCGCGAAGGACTCGATGTTCTCGCCGCCGTCCGCACTGCCTGCGGGGCTGAGGTCCAGCATATCCCGGATCCGCTTCGCCACGATCATCAGGTCTGTATACCGGCGCTGGAAGGAGATGATGTTGAAGCTTACCAGCGTCACCGTAAGAATTTCGGAGAGCCGTTCGATATAGTACATCAGGGCCAGGAAGGGGATGTACGCGGTCGTGCTGAGCCGGTTCTGGTTGGTCAGGATTGAATTGCTGAACGTGCCGCCGAAGAACTGGTCCGGTGTGATGTACGGCTGCTTGGCGAGAGTCTGCCAAAGCTGCTCGAAGCGATCTCCCAGGGACCCCGCGCGGTAGCGGAACGCCGGGTCCATACGCATCAGCAGCGGGGCTGCGGGGATCTTATCGGTTACGACGGTCTCGGCCGGCCGGGGCAGGGCGTAGTAGTATTTCAGCTCTTTGGCAAGCTGGCAGAGCAGCCCTTGAGCGAGTGTATCATACAGCGTTTCCAGATCCTGGAAATGGCACTGGGACATGATGCCGGAGCCTACGTCGCCCCTGAGGTTGGCATTGTTGGTGCTGTTCGCGATCAGGGCCAATGTCTCGCGCAGGGTCCTGACATCGGAGCTCAGGGCCACTACGTCGAAGGGCAGGCGGTTCGTATCCCGCAGCTCATTGATCTGGGCCAGCGCGTCGGTGTACCGGTGGCCCACATGCCCTTCGATGCGCAGGAAGTTATAGGGCTCGAGATCGTAGCTCAGCGGCTTCAATGCTTCGGGCACAGCCTGCGGCCCCGTATTGTATAGCGCCGTATGGTACGACAGGATCGCACGGGCGCTGCCGTTGCGGGAGCGCTCCGTATTCCAGTTCTGGTACAGCTTCTCGCTTCCCGACGCCACGTCGTAGTAAAAAGGGATGGCCTTCGCCGACAGCGGCTCGGGCCCGAGCCGGCTGGGCGTTATGCGGATAGGAGCCGCGCTGCGGCGCAGGCGGAGATTGCCGCCTGCCGCGGAGGTGAAGCTGCCTGCCTGGGTTCCGGCTTCGGGGTTGAAATGCTCCAGCAGGAGCACCAGGCGCCGGAACAGGATGCGTACGTCACGGACCATACTGCCGTGTTGACCGAGTGCGGGACTCTGGAAAAATCCGTGGCGCAGTTCCGGCGAAATGCCGCTGGCGGTGCTCGCTGCCGCTCCGAGCAGCAGGTGGCGCGGGAACAGCGTCTCGTCCGGGCAGCAGAGCGTGAGCAGCCGGTTCCCGGTCTGGCGCAGCTCCTCGTATGCGGCGATCAGGTCGGAGAAGAGATCGTAGTAGTACTGCGTGTACAAGAGCTGCTGCGAGCTGAGCCCGCCGTTGTTCAGGAAGGCAAAGTCGGAGCCGATCCCTGTAAAAGGATTTACGGGATACAGGTCGTTCAATATGGGCTGCAGCTTACTCCAGGCGCCCGAGAAGACCGCCTGCACGTTTTTTATGAATGCGCCGGTCAGGACCTTGAGAAAGCCGTCGAATACATCGCCGCTATCGTAGACATCCCCGGCCGGGAGATGGTGGCGGGGCATGCGCAGCTCGGGGAGCTGCCACCAGCTCTGCTGGAAGCCCGAGCCCGCGGTGAGCCCGCCCGTCAGCCCGGCGGCGTCGCTTTTCCGGATCAGCAGGGGGCGGAGCGTATAATTGATATTGCTGCCCTTGTCGTCGCAGCTTTCGGGATCGCAGTTCTTGTTATCGCTGCGCAGCAGCTCGACGAACATCAGCACCGCCTTATCGGCGAGATAGGCTGCGCTCAGCGGGATGATGTCTTCCGCCGACGCGCTCGCCTTCAGCTCGTCTATGGGAAAGCGTTGGGCGCCGTTGGCGTAGAACGGTGCGTAGACCAGTTCTCTCGCGGCATTATAGGGCTTGTAATTTGCCAGCCGGGTTTCTTCCCAGCGGACGAGATAGCCTGCGGAGGTGATGCCGCAGCCTTTCCCGATCACGATCTCGGTCCCGGCGGCGTTCACGGTAAGCTCCAGCCCGCAGACGATTCCGAGGCCGATCAGGTTGATCCGGGTGCCGCGCTCCTGCATGTCCAGGTAGCCGAACAGGTCGTTCAGGTTCTCCGCGGTCAGTAGCTGGTCGGCTACAAACATCGGATAGGAGGTCGGTTGTTCGGGAAGCATAGCTCAGTTTTTATGATAGGGATAGAGTGGGCGGTTCAAACAATGGTTTTATTCAGGTAGACGCGGTTCTCGTCGTTGCCGTCTGCGCAGTCGTGCAGGGAAGCGGGGGGATAGACGCTCTTCAGGTTGTTGAATACCTGCAGCAGCTCGCGCAGCCTGAGATGGCGCTGGTACAGGTCCGGGGAGGGAGCGGACAGCTCCTTCAGGTATGCGCACCAGCGGGTCTCGAATTCGACCAGCTGCTCCGGCGATACCCAGCAGATCTTGAGCCCGAGATGCGCGGGGATCTCCTTGCGGATCGTACGCTCCGCGAAATCACGGAAGGGCATCTCCTCGTTTGCGAAGCCCTTGTCGCCGCTCATGACGATGGTCATGCGGAAGCTGTAGGGATCCTCCTTCATGCAGAGCGAGCCGCAGTCGGGGCCGATGCAGATCTGCAGCAGCGGGTCGCCGAGAGGGATGCCGGGCGCCCCCGGGCGGTTTACAGGGCGCAGTAGCAAATGCTCCACGACGAATATCTTTTCGCGCAGCAGCAGGCTTTTGGCGAACCCGATCAGGTAATCCCGGGCTGCCTCGGCGTCCGTCTTCTTGCTGAAATGCTGCTTCCGGGTCGCGATGACCTCCCCGGTCGGGTCGGTGAGATTCAGCACCCATTTCCGGCTTTTCCGGATTTCGTAACGCTCAGGTACGGCGATGTAGCGCAGCACTTCCGCGATCTCCTCCTTGGCCTTCCCCGTGGCGACGTCAAAATCGGGATCGTAATAGCGGGTACTGCTGCTCAGCAGGATCTTTCCCTTGTCGTCGCGGAGCCGCCAGCGCCGCTCGTAGCTGATGCCGTCGGTATCATGCTCCTCGTACAGTTCCCAGAAATCGCCGAGGCCCTTCATCCCCAGCAGCCGCGCGATGCGGAGCTCGAGGCCGCTGCGGTTGTCCGGCCGGCATGCGCCCCCGGGCCGGCGGTAGTTGAACGAAATCCCGCGTTCCCGGCTCATCACCGGCAGATCGCGCAGGAAGGCGACCTTGTCTTCTATCAGGACCTCATCCGCCCGCGCCTTGTTGCCGGTGTACGCGTACAGCATCAGGGTATAATCGGTGAATTGCTCGGCGAAGCGCGCCAGCATCATATCCAGGAAGCGGTTGCGCCGGTCCAGGAACGCAGGGCGGGATTCTGCCAGCTCCCCGAGCTGCGTTTCATCGAGCTGAGGAGCGGTATAGATCGCGTCCAGGCCGCGGATATCGGTTTCGCGCAGCAGCTTCATGAAATAGCTCCGCCGTACGGAATCGTCTATCGCGAACAGCTCCCCGATATTGCGCAGCTGTGCCAGGTATGCGACCAGGATCTGATCAAAGAACAGCAGGAAGGCCTTCAGCTGCCGGGCCTCCGCGCGCCGGGTGCCGGAGGCTTCTGCCGGGAGCCCGTACGGCCCGACGCCGTACGTCAGCGGAAGCTCGTATTGTATGCTCTGGTAGGCGTCCAGCGCCTGGAAGGTTCCCGGAGTCACAGGCAGATCGTTGCTTCCCAGCGGGAATCGTGGCTGGGCGTGCTGTCCCTGAATGACGCGCAGGGTATCGGTCAGCTCCAGCTGATCGGGCAGGAAGCTGAGCCCGTTCTTGTAAACCAGGAATTTGCTGGCTTCCATGTAAAGGCGGGGCTGATGCCCGGCCGGGACATCATATGTCCAGCTTTCGGGAGGCAGGCGTCGCCCTTCCGCGTCGAACGGCGAGAACACGAAGTTGCGCACGCTGATGACGCCGGGGATATCCATCAGGAGATTCAGGACGTCGGAGCTGCGCAGACTGTCTTTCAGCCCCGTTGCGGCAAGCTGCTCATCGTCGATAAAGCCGTTCCGCAGCGCGGGGCCGTTGAAGATGTCCTCGGTCGGCTTGCCGGTTTCCAGCAGCTGGGCCAGCGACCAGAAGCGGATCCCGGGGCTCATATAGCTGCTGATGAGGAAATAGGCTTCGGCCAGAACGGCTTCGATATCCGCGCCCGGCTCCAGCTCGATATCCGCGCAGACGGCCACATCCTGCACCTTTACGCTGGTGATGCCGCAGTAATCTTCGCAAAGATTGCGGTTGGCGTGCAGCGCCTGCCGGGTCAATGCCATGACGCGGTCCGCTTCGTGGATGCGGGCCAGGTAGCGCGCCAGGATGCCGGCGCTGCTCCCGTCCTCGAGCGCGAGGGCCAGATCCGGCAGCTGCAGGGCTTTTCGATCTGCGTCGCTGTGAAACCAGACCAGCAGCGGGACATCCGGGAGCAGGAGCTGCTGAACGAAAGCCGGCTGTTTCGGATCGGGGTAATAGGATACCTCCAGGGTCGCAAAAAGGACCCGGCGCAGGGCCGCGCCCAGATCCTGCTGCAGGATGTTCTGATCGTCCCCCTTATTGCCGGAGATGAATTTGACCTTTACCGACCGGAGCTTGCTGCCGGGCTTGCGGAAGGCCTCGTATTTAGAGGGATTGGCTTCGAGCTGGTGCCAGGGCGGGAGCCGCAGTTCCAGCGTCGCATGGGCATAAGGCTGGGTAAGGCCGGTGCCAGCGGGGAATGCGAAGTTGCAGCGGAGCCGCCCCGAGTTCAGATCGCCGGAGCTGTCCGTGTCTTCGAACTCGACCAGCACATCGTACATCCCGCCGATCACGACCCGGTGTTCCGTCGCTTCGTACTGGAGCGCGCTGGTCTTGCAGTTTGCGTAGAGATACAGGTCCCCGCAGGCGCATTGCCTGGGCTGCAGCCATCCGTTGCGGATGCCGTCTATGTCGATGAGCAGCTTGCGGTAATCCTGAATCGTCAGCGGTGCGGCCGTCAGGATGTTGCGGGCCGTATAGAAGCCCTGACGCTCCGGGTGCGGCGCCTGGCTGGGCGCCACGGCGAGGAGGTCTGCGATCGGCATATTCGCCCGGTAGCCCAGGTCGGTGATCGCATAGCAGAGCGCTTCCATGATCGTGATGCCGGGATCGTGGATGTTATAGTCGGTCCATAGCGCGCTGCCCATGGCCTCGATGTAAGCCATTGCAAGGCGGCGCAGCAGGCCATAATCCATGCCCGGCGGCAGGATCGGATTCTTTGCTATGCTTGTTGTTTCGGCCATATTGGGATCGTTGCAGCGCCTCAGCCCTGCTTGCTGGTTTGGTAGGGATCTGTGCAGACGGCAGCCTTGGACGGCGGAGCCTGCAGCGGTATTTCAGTGATGATATGCTTGGATGCCGGGACGCTGACCAGGATGGACAGCGCCGTGGAGGGCAGGATCTCGTCGGTGTCGATGACCGCGTTAGGCGCGGCCTCCGTGCGGTGATACATCCTTACGTCGGTGATATAGTCCACATAGCTGCGCTCTTCGATGAAATTGATGAGAGCCGATTTTGACACGCGGCCGCCGAAGGCGGGGGCACCGCTGCTGCCGGCTGCCCAGGGAGTCAGCCAGGCCGTTATCTCTTCGCCGAGCCGTTTGCGGTAGAAAACGAAATCGTCGATGCCCGGCATCAGGCGGAGCCTGAAATCCAGCGCGATCTCTTCGAATATGGGATGCACGACGTGCAGGCTGACATGCGCGGAGAATCGGCTCTGCAGGAAACGGCGGATATCGTCCAGTACCCGCTCGGAGGTGTACGGCCTCAAGGGATTGGTCGACTGGATCTCATCCAGTCTCGGAACGGTAATGACGGTTACATGCCCGGGGGCCATCTCGTTGATCTGGAGGCTGCCGTCCGCCTGCCGGTCGAAGGACGTATGGCTGAGGCATTTTACCCGGTGCAGGCCCGGGAAAGCTTCCAGGACCAGGTGCTCGTAGTCCCAGATCGTGATCGCCCGGTCCTTGTGGCGCAGCCGCTCGCTCACCCGTGTGCGGAAGTCCGGCTGTGTTTCGGCAGGGCGGCCGCCGAAGCCCGGGTAGGGCTGGCTGAACTGCCTGAAGCCCGCCGCTGGCTGCCGCAGTTTGGATATGGTGCCGGGCGGCAGGGCGGCATTCATGGCGTCGGTGGCGTTCCCCGTATCGGTGAATGTGACGGAGGCGGCATTCGGATGGATGCCGAGCAGCTTGCAAACGGCTCCCGTGGCCTTGGTTACGGAGGCCCGGATCCAGAGCAGGCCATCGGGCAGTACGGTATGGGTCGTATCCGCATCGTCGGGAATGCTGAAGGAGATCAGTCCCCGGCGTATCCACTGCCCCGTTCCGTCGCTGAGGGATTGCGGCAGGAAGGCCTTCCAGGCGTTCCCGGCCAGGTAGTGCCAGCTCAGGTGCAGGTCCGGCTTGACGAGGAGCGGATCCGCGCTTCCTTCCTGGACGGCGAACAGCAGGTTCAGGCCCTGGCGGGCAGACAGGCTGCTTAAGCCGATATACAGCTCGGCGCTGTCGTTCCGGGCGTCCGTACCGGTCCCGTGCACGAATTGCGGCACCAGCATCGGAGATGCCGATGCCGACAGCAGGCTGGTGCCGAAGGGATAGATATGATAGACGGCGATGTCCTGGGAGCCGTTTTCCGAGTGGGGATCGAAGCTGGCGCTAGCCTGGTAATGGAGGGAGACGCTTTCCAGCTTGGGGACATAGGGCGGCTTCCCAGGGTTGGTGCCCTTTCAGGTCCGACTCAGGCATATAAGGTATTCCGTGAACGCCTTCTGGTAATCCTGGTATCCGAAGCCGGCTTCCAGTACGATCCGGAA
>JASLDA010000354.1 GCA_030151745.1 Chitinophagaceae bacterium
GACCACGCCGACGATGTTCTTGCCGATGTCGTGCACATCGCCCTTGACCGTCGCCATGAGCACCTTCGCGGCGCCGGCGGTTTCTACGGCGGTCTCGCCGGAGGCTTGTGCGGCCTTCAGGCGCTCTTCCTTTTCCTGCTCGATATAGGGGGTCAGCACGGCGACGCTGCGCTTCATGACGCGGGCGCTCTTCACGACCTGGGGCAGGAACATCTTGCCCGAGCCGAACAGGTCGCCGACGACGTTCATGCCAGCCATGAGCGGGCCTTCGATCACGTCGAGGGGGCGCGGATAGGCGAGACGGGCCTCTTCGGTATCGGCATCGACGTAGTCGGTGATCCCGTTGACCAGGGCATGCTTCAGGCGCTCTTCCACGCTCGCTGCACGCCAGGCATCGTCTTTTTTCTCGGTCTTGTCCTTGGCTTTGACGGTCTCCGCGAACGCCACCAGCTTTTCCGTGGCGTCGGGGTGGCGGTTCAGGATGACGTCTTCGCAGAGCTCGCGGAGCTGCGGCTCGATCTCGTCGTAGACCACCAGCTGCCCTGCGTTGACGATGCCCATATCCATACCCGCCTTGATGGCATAATAGAGGAATACGCTGTGCATGGCCTCGCGCACGACGTCGTTGCCGCGGAAGGAGAAGGAGATATTGCTGACCCCGCCGGATATCCTGGCCAGCGGGCAGCGTTGCTTGATGATGCGCGTCGCTTCGATGAAATCGACCGCATAGTTATTGTGCTCTTCGATGCCCGTCGCAACCGCGAAGATGTTCGGGTCGAAGATGATATCGGAGGGATGGAAGCCGACTTCCCGCGTAAGGATTTCGTAGGCCTTGACACAGATATCCACGCGGCGCTGCAGGGTATCGGCCTGGCCTTGCTCGTCGAAAGCCATTACCACGACGGAGGCCCCGAAGGACTTGCAGATCTTCGCTTCGCGGATGAATTTGTCGACCCCTTCCTTCATGGAGATGGAGTTGACGATGCTCTTGCCCTGCACGCACTTGAGCCCGGCGAGGATGATCTCGAACTTGGAGGAGTCGATCATCAGCGGGATGCGGGCGATATCGGGCTCGCTCTGCACGAGGTTGACGAAATCGCGCATGGCCTGCACCCCGTCGAGCAGGGCATCGTCCATGTTGATATCGAGCACCTGGGCGCCGCTCTCCACCTGCTGGCGGGCTACCGACAAGGCCTCTTCGTATTTGTTTTCGCGGATGAGGCGCGCGAATTTCTTGGAGCCAGTGACATTGGTACGTTCTCCGACGTTGACGAAGTTCGATTCCGGACGTACGATCAGTGGCTCCAACCCGCTTAGCCGCAGGTAAGGATGGATGATAGACATTTACGTAATGCGAAGCGTATAGACAGGCAGCAAAGGTAGGCTACGCATCGTTGATAGCCTGGCCCATTGGCTGATTAGCGGAATTGGTGTTGGGAGAGATTCATATGGGGGAAAGTTTCACGAGGAGGCGCAGAGGATACGCGGAGCCCGCAAAGACCCGTGTCGGAAAAACAAAGAGAGCAGAACGGCGTCCGCTATTTCCCATTCAACGTTGTATAAGCTAAGCGCCCGCCGAAGCCAGCTCCAGGAACTCGGATTCCGTAAGGATGGCGACGCTGCCGAGCTTTTTCGCTTTTTCCAGCTTGGAACCGGCATCTTCACCGACGACCAGGTAGTGCAGCTTGCTGCTGACGCCACTGAGGAGCTTGCCGCCCCTGGCCTCGACCATAGCCTCGGCATCGCTGCGCTTGAGCTGGGACAGCGTGCCCGTGAACAGGAAGGTCTTGCCGCTGAAAGAGCCATCCGTGGGCTTTTCGCCGCGGTGCGTGTTCTGCAGGTTGACTCCGGCCGCGCCGAGCGCGTCTATGGTCTCGCGGGCCTCCGGCGTCCGGAAGAAATGCGTGACGGATGCGGCGACCTTGGGACCCACGTCTTCCAGGGACACTAGCTTTTCCTCGCTCCAGTCGTAGAGCTCGCGGATGTCCGATACCGCGCCGGCCAGGGTCTTGCCCATAGTCTCGCCGACGTGGCGGATGCCGAGCCCGAAGATGAGCCGGGCCAGGGGCTGGGATTTCGACTTTTCGATCGCTTCCTTCAGGTTCCCTACGGATTTCGCGCCGAAGCCTTCGAGCGCCGAGACCCGCTCCCAGGCGATATGGTAGAGCGAGGGGATATCCTTGATGATGCCGAGCTCATAGAACTTCTTCACATTGCTTTCGCCCATGCCCCGGATATCCATCGCGTCCTTGGAGCAGAAGTGAATGATGCGCTCCACGACCTGCGCGGGGCAGGCTATATTGATGCAGCGCCAAACGGCCTCTTCCTCGGGCTTTTCCAGCGCCTCCTCGCAGACGGGGCAGCTGCTGGGGTAAATGATGTCCGTTTCCGTGCCGTCGCGAAGTTCCGCGAGCGGCTTGACGATATAGGGGATCACGTCGCCCGCGCGCTCTACAAGCACCGTGTCGCCGATATGCAGGTCTTTCTCGCGGATGACGTCCTGGTTGAACAGCGAGATGGACGTGACGGTGACGCCGCCTATGTGCACGGGATCGATCTTGGCTACCGGGGTGACCGCGCCGGTGCGGCCCACATTGAATATCACGTCGCGGAGCTTGCTGGTGGCCTGGCGGGCGGCGAGCTTATAGGCCACGGCCCAGCGGGGATGATGGCTGGTCATGCCGAGCTTTTCCTGCAATGCCAGATCGTTTACTTTAATCACCAGGCCGTCTACCTCGTAGGGAAGATCGTCGCGGCGGGTCTCGAACGCTGCGCAATAGTCTATGACGTCCTGGATATTGTCGAAGAGGCGCAGCTCCCTGGCCGGGGTGGGGAAGCCCAGGGTATAGAGCCATTGCAGCGTATCGTAGTGCGTGCGCAGGGCGCCGGGCAGGGCTTTGCCGTCTACCGCGTCCGTTTCGGAGACGTGGTAAAGCACGGCGCTGAGGCGTCGCCTGGCCACCTCGGCCGGATCCAGCATGCGGAGCGTACCGGAGGCCGCGTTGCGGGGATTGGCCAGGGGACTCTGTCCGTCGGCGACGCGTTGCTTGTTGAAAGCGGCGAAGGTCTCTTTATGGATGACAACCTCCCCCCGGATCTCGATCTGGCGAACGTCATACTTGCTGAAGGCCGCGCCCAGCGGGATGCTGCGGATCTGGCGGATATTCGCCGTGATATCCTCTCCCATGACCCCGTCGCCGCGGGTAGCGCCGCGGGTCATGCGGTCGTTTTCGTAGATGAGCGAGATGGAAGCTCCGTCGTATTTAGGCTCGACGCAGTACTGGATGGCTATGCCTTCGCCTGCGCCCGCGCGGACCTTGCGGTCCCAGTCGTTCAGGTCCTCCGCATTGTAGGTATTGTCCAGGGAGAGCATGGGCACGAGATGCGGCACCGTCGGGAACCGCTCCGAAAGCCCCTTGGCGACGCGCTGGGTCGGGGAGTCGGGGCTTTGCAGCTCGGGATATTTCTCCTCGAGCGCGCGGAGCTTCTTGTAAAGTTGGTCGTACTCCACGTCGGCCAGCGCGGACTCGCTGGCGACGTAGTATTTCCAGTCGGCCCAGACGATGATATTGCGCAGGGCGCTGACGGTTTCTTCAGGTGTGTCGGAATCGGTATTGAGTAGGGCTTTGGCCTCCGTAAAAAGCTGCTGTTCTTGCTCCGGCGTGTACATGGGGCGAAGTTAGCGGGAAGCCTGCGCCGCAGGAAGCCCGCCGCTGCAGGCGCCGTGCCGGAGAGCCGGCAAAAAATATTTGGCAGGTTCTGCGTGCTCCGTATATTTGCACTCCTTCGGCGCGGGATCACAGCGGTTTCGCGAGGCTCGAACACTAAAATGGTGAGGTGGGAGAGAGGCCGAATCCACTAGTTTGCTAAACTGGCATACGCCTTCAAAGCGTATCGCGGGTTCGAATCCCGCCCTCACCGCTCCAAGAAAGACCCCCGGGTCTTTTTTTATTGCCTTCATCGACGAAGGATGGAACAGGGAAGTAGCGCAGTCCGGTAGCGCACCTGGTTTGGGACCAGGGGGTCGCAGGTTCGAATCCTGTCTTCCCTACGAAACGAACAAACCGCCGTCATCGGCGGTTTGTTCGTTTTGGATTTGTCTGAAAGGTTTGACAGGCCGGCCCTTGGGCGAAGATGAAATCGCGCGGGCAGTGCCCCCTTTAAAGCTGTATTTAGGCTCAGCTACAGCTCGGTTTTTCCTGCACTTCTTGAGTTGATGACTTTTCCCGGACAATACCGGCCATGATGCCGCGGCTTCTCGTTCCCTAATCCAACACTTCTGCGATGAACACTGTCTATCCGAAGACATTATTCTCCTTATGAAGAAACTACTTCTACTATTATCCTGTTTTCTGGCCCTGAATTCGGTCCGGGCCGCGAGCGTGACCGGAACGCTTACAAATAGCAGCTTCAGCACCTCGCTTTCGGGTTATAAGGTCTTTATGGAAGATTCCGCCGGAGTGGGACTGGTTCATTTAGACAGCGTTATTACAGGCAGTTCCGGCACTTACAGTTTTACGCTCCCGGCCACCTTCACTTCAGGATTGATCCGCATCTGGACACAGGCCTGCGGTACCATTCACTCGGTCAGCACGTTGGACAGCGGCGCTGCCAGCGTAACGCTGAACCTCACGATCTGCCCGCAGAGCTCATGGTTTGCAACTACCCGGGATACCGTACTGAACAGTACGACCAATGCCCCGGTGTACCGGCAACAGCTTTTTCT
>JASLDA010000366.1 GCA_030151745.1 Chitinophagaceae bacterium
TAGAAATGGTTGATGGTCGGGCCGTTGTTCCGCTTATAGGCTTCATAGCTGCCATGCAGCACGGGCGGCACGCCTGGGTTGTGCATCTCCCGGCCCGCATGCCCGCCGTAGGCGAAGGCCCGCCCTATGCCGATAGCCCCGATCGCATCCAGGCGGTCGGCATCCTGCACGATCCGGCCTTCGGGGGCAAGCTCTTCGGCGGCGACGTTCGCGCCCTTGTAGGACAGGCCCCTGATAATCGCGCAGACGGCATCGGTCACGGTATCCGGCACATCCTGGGACCGCAGCCAGGCCCGGGCTTCCCGCGGCCCGGCGGAGTCGTCGCCGCCGTGGAATTTCCAGTCGGCGATATCGTGCAGCAAGGCAGCCAGCTCGACGACCAGCAGGTCGGCAGGCTCGTGCTCCGCGATCTGCCTTGCGTTCTGCCAGACGCGGTACACATGCCACCAGTCGTGCCCGGAGCTTTCGCCGGACAGCTTCTCCCTGACATGCCCCGCCGTGCGGGCTATAAGCTCATCGTAAGGTTGATCCGATCGTTCCATGCAGGGGTTGAGTTCGACGCCGGCCAAAGATACCCTTCAGCGCCGGGATCCAGAGGGCATCAGGGCCGGGAAACCAGGTAGCGGAAGCCCTGCCGCAGGCGCTCCAGGGTAGCCTGGAACGGCGCCAGCTGCGGAAGGTCCCCGAGGTTAAGCGCCGCTCGCAGCTCGGGGTCCGCCAGTGCCGTATCCGCGATATGAAGGCCCAGCCGGCGGTAGCTTTCGAACTGCTGCTCGTCAAAGAACTGATCCCCTGTGGACTGATGGGGGAAGCTGGGATTTTTCTGCGCGTATTCCTGCACATCCACCGGCTCCTTCCCGTTCACCGAGGACTTTATGTAGAGCAGCCAGCCCGGGGTGTCGGGCGATTCCGAATAGTATATCCTGCCGAGCACGTATTGCTTCGCAGAGTGATGCTTGTCGTCCCGCTCCGTAATCTTCCTGACGTCGATCCGGATCTCGACGCCGAAATCGATCCGGCAGCGGCGTATCGCGTTTGCCAGTCCTTCGCAGCTGAACTGGTCGTCCTGCTCCCCATCGCCGAGAACTATGAAACGGCAGCGGCGGCGGACGAGCTCGTACAGGCCCATATTGTCGAAGTGACCGCCGTCGGAGAGGCAGACGTACTCGTCCCGCGTGCTGGTATTGCCGGCCAGGTTCGCCAGGATATATGCCAGGCCGTACTTGGGATCCGCGCTGCGCCAGTGGCGTTTCCGCGGATTCCCCATCCACCAGCCCATCTGCACGTTGAACACCGTGAGCAGGAAGGCGATACCCGGGGAGGAATGATATCCCGCGTTCGGGTTGACGGCCGCCCCGGAGATGGCCATCGCCGTTCCGATGCCCGGCCCGTGATCATACCCGTACGCGTACTTATCCGTAGCCCGGTAACCGTAGTCGTACGATTTGGATACGACCTCCGCGGACGAGCGGGTCATGCTGAAATCGAAGCCGCAGTAAAGCGGGGAGAACGTGAAGGACTCCGCCTTCCGGTCCTGCCGGTCCAGGCTCGAGGCCTGCGAGGCATTCAGGGCCGTGTTCAGGATCGGGTACGGACCGTAATACCCTTCCGCGCTGGTAAGTGTCGAGAGCTTGACATCGTCCTGCATATCGAAGTTCGTATAGGGATTCGCCGTCCGGTCCCGGTCCGTGCGCCTGCGGGTAGCGCCGAGGTATGCGCGTACCAGCCGGTTCCGGTAAAAATGGTGCATCGAAAACTCGTTCACGCCCACCCGCCTCGCCAGCCCGTATGCCAGCGCGAAGAGCAGGGCGCCCAGCCCTAGGCATTGCACCCAGGACTCCCAGCCCAAGAGGTACTTCTGGCATATGCGCAGCAGCGGGATCAGCAGGGCGGGCAGGAAGACGAGCAGGCCGAGGGCGAACAGGTAGGGCCCGGCGGCGCTCAGCACGGTAAGCAGGAGCCCCGAGCCGCCTCCGGGCCTCTCGCCGGCCTTGCCGGAAGTCTTCTCGCTGAACGCCGCTTTTACCGCGGCGCCCACGACCGCGACCCAGCCTCCCAGGGTGGCGGAGCCTTTCAGCCATGCATCCGAGCTGGCCAATGCTTTTTTCACAAGCTCCAGGCCGATCAGCGAGGAGCCGGAGAACAGCATGAACAGGAGCGCCGTCCGCGCCAGCTCCGCGCCCATCCGTCCCCACCATTCCCTGCGGTCGTCGGGGAAGTAACGCCCCAGCAGGGCCATGCGAGCGACGACCGTGATGCCGAAGGTGAGCAGCACCAGCGGCAGGCCGATCATGAACGCGAAGCCCCTCCAGATCTCGGAGGTGGACGTCTCGTAGCCGTCCATGAAAAGGAAGGGCGCGCGCTGCTGGTAGTTCGTCTGCACGAGCTGCAACAGGGTCCAGGCCCCGGTCAGGCAAAGGACCGAGACGAGCGTGGCGACGACGGAGCTTCCCAGAAGCGCGAAATGCGCCGTGCCCGGCGAGCCCGTAGCGGCCTTGATACAGCGTTGGTACCGCCCTACATAACCGATGATTATGAGCGAGGCCAGGACGACCAGGCTGGCCGGCCACAAATAGTTCAGCTTTTCCACGAAGGCAACCAGCTTAAAGACCCCGCCCCCTCCCGGGCGCGTGTAGAAGCCGGCGCTGACGATCAGCGAGCCTATCATGGCGCAGATCGCGATGGCCCCGCTCATTGCCAGCGTCTTCTTATCCCGGTCGGTGATGATCGCGTGCTGCTGCCGCTCGTAGACCTGCATGCAGAGCCCCGCCAGGATGGAAATGGCCAGCAGGGCCACCGCCCCGGCTATATAGGCGCTGTTGCTGCCCGGCACGGAGCTCCAGATAGAGGGCAGGGTCCACAGCTCGAAGACGCCCCGCAACCCGAGCAGCACCGCCAGGAACAGCAGCAGCAGGATGAACTGGTTCAGCAGCGTATTCCGCAGCCAGGTGGCGCCGATGGTCCAGGCATCCGTGGACATAAGGCCGGCGCTGGGCGCCAGGTAATTGCTGTACATGCGCAGCCAGCGGATGGGGCGCACCTCCTCCCCGAAGGGATCGGGGGATTTATCGGGATTCAGGCGGTTGTTCACCTTGGCGACCGAGCCCTCCCGCTTGATCCAGGCGGCGAGCCAGCTGCCGATATAGCCCCCGCCGGAGACCGTCGACAGATAGTCGAACCGCCTCAGGAGTCCCTTCCTGGCGAAGCCCTGCAGGATGCCCAGGTTGAAGGTCGCGGAGCGGATGCCGCCGCCGGAAAATGCGAGCCCGTAGAGGTCCATCTCCCGGGCCAGGCTCTGCGCATCGTCGGTGTCGGGGAATGCTTCACAGTGCTTTTTCTCGATCCTTCCTTTCTTGCCGCTGAGCATCATGTACTCCCGGGAACGCTCCTGCCGGTTGCGGTGGATCTCCCGCAGCTCGGCCATATAGACCATGTCGAAGGGCAGCGGCGAGTTGCGCTCCAGGATCTCGGCGAGCTGCCGTTCGTCTCTCAGCAATTGCCCTACCAGATCCCGGGGCACCGGCTCCCAGAGCTTCTGGTGCAGCGCCATATCCTCTTTCAGCATTTCCTCCGGCAGGTCGTTATCGGCGGCCCAGATCTGCATGACGCGTTGCTCTCGTACGTTCCAGGCCCGGCCGCCGATCGCCAGGACAACCGGGATGGGGATGTATTCAAGCGCCGCGGCTATGGAGACCCGGTTCTGCCGGTCGGCGTAAAGCACCGTGCTGAGGCTCGTCCGCCAGCTTTGCGGCGTGGGCAGGGTGCCGGCCGTATCCAGGAGCCGGAACAAAGCTTCGCCCCGGGCCGCGATCCAGCCGGCGAGCTTGAACATGAGCTTGAGCGTATATTCCTCGGCCGCCTTGAAGCGGGGATGACCCGTGCTCACGTAGACCAGCTCCACCGCCCGTTCCTGGAAAGGAGTGGGAGGCAGGTTCCGGGAATCCGCAGCGGCTTCGGCCTGCATCCGGCTTTTGAGGAACTGCTGCTTTTTCCGGTCGATATGGTCCCGGATCAGGTTCATGGATGCCGGCTGGAAAATGTCGGCGACCTTGACGGTGCCCCCCGTCCTGCCTGTTTTTTCCAGGCCGCCTTCCATGGCGGCGCAGAGGTACTCTTCCTGGATCAGCGTGATGAAGGAAACGGCTCTCGCGGCGAGATCGGATACGGTGTTCATGGTTCGGTAGGTTATGGGTATAGACGTTCCTGCCGGAATCAACACCACAATCAGCTCCTAACCATTCCGGCCATCTGCGTGCATCAAAGATGTATTCAAGCCTTGCAGCTCCTGTTTCCTGATGCAGGAAAGCTGCTTACGAGTCTACAAGCTACGCGAGGATCGGGATAAAGTCAAGTGCGGCCCGCTGTATTTTGAGGAGCTATTAGAAAAATCAAAGCAATGTCATGGTAAGCAATGGTTTTCGCGCATTGCGAGGGCGCTCAGGCATCGAAGATGGCAATGTCAAAGCCCGTTCCGGAGCCGCTACGCCTGAAACAAGGAGTGCTGATTCCACTGTCAGCTCCCTGATGCGGGGCAATGGCATGATTGCCTTATCTCTTCCGGCACGGACTTTACATCGTGTTCCCACGGACTATGATAAGAAGTGTCGGCAGACGTATCAAAGCCTGGTGGGCCGCCCTGGCGCTGCTTTCGGCGGAATTGCTGATCAGCGTCGGCATTTTCTTCATAGCCCTGCTGGTCTTCGCCTGGCTCGTGCGGCGGGTGTTCGTCGTGCAGAAGACCGGCTTCGACGCCCGTGCGTTCAAATTCCTGGGCGGGCATGTCAACCCGGTCCGGAACGAGGTCATGGAGGGCATCACGTTCCTGGGCACGCATTATTTCCTGATTCCGCTCTGCCTTTGCCTGGTGATCTGGTTTCTCTTTATCCGGCCTCATAAGTGGTACTCGATCACGGTGCCCGCCATAGCCATCTCCTCCGTGCTGCTGATGCTCCTGCTGCAGCATATTTTCGAGCGGCCGCGGCCCCTAATCCCCCTTCTGGAGGCGGCGCGGGGCTTTTCCTTTCCCTCCGGCCACGCTCTTATGTCCACGACGGTGTACGGGCTGATCATCTATATCGTTTCCCGGGAAGTGCGCCGGCCGGCGCTGCGCTGGATCCTGACCGGCATGTTCGTGCTGCTGATCCTTGCCATCTGCCTCAGCCGGATCTACCTGCGCGTGCACTATACCTCCGATGTGCTGGCGGGCATCTGCCTGGGCCTGGCCTGGCTCATCCTGTCGATCTCCATCATCCGCCGCATACAGCGCTGGGGAGCCCGGGAAGTCGGACCGATCGTGACGGAATGAGGCCGCGGCTTGCTTCGGGGCTCGCCGATCCATGATCAGCCATAGAATCTCCTGTCTTTTTTACGACAGCCCCTCGCAATGCGCGCCGCGTTCCCGTCGCGGTATGGATGCTGCCAATGACGGATCGTTAAGTGTGCCTCTTTTCGTGTCCTGGTGAGCGCAGGTTCGGGTTCGGGCGAACCTGGATATGAACAGCTCCGGGAGCGCGCCTTTCCCATGCCGCCCTTCGACTGCGCTCAGGGCGGCATGGGAAAGGCGGCGCAAGAACCCTTGCCAGCTATGTATTCTTCCTTATTGGCGGGGGCGTTCAGCTTTCGAAAGCCAGCAGCGCGGGATCCTTGATCATCGCCTGCGTGAAGCGCTCGTGGTCGGCGGCGCTGCCGTTTGCCTGCCATACGAAGGTTACGTTCTCCTGGTTGCGCAGGACGGAGACCCGCCGGCAGCCCAGGCGGTACATCTGCAGTTGCTGCGGGATATAGTCCGTATCGGCATCGCTCAACGGTACCGTGAAGGTATAGCGGCGCGTCTGGTGGTAGACATCTATCCAGCGCTGCACGGAAGGCAGCATCGACAGCACGACCAGCATGGCGACCGCTGCGACGCTCCCCAGCCAGTAATGCCCGGCCCCGGCCGCCATGCCGATCGCGGCTACCGCCCAGATGGCGGCAGCGGTAGTGATGCCGCTCACGCCGACACCGCTGCGAAAGATCACCCCGGCCCCGAGAAAGCCCACGCCCGTGGCGATATTGGCGGCGATGCGGTCGCCGTTCTCGACGCCCCCGATGGACATGGACAGGATCGTGAACAGGCAGGCCCCGAGCGAGATCAGCATCATCGTGCGGAAACCCGCATTCTTGCTACGGTACTCCCTGTCGATGCCGACGACGGCGCCGAGCACCAGGGCCATGAACAGTCGGAACAGCAGTTCCGGCAGGGCGGGCAGAATCATCAGGGCAAGGATACGATTTTGCAGGGGATCAGCGCATCCTCGTCGAAACTGTAGACTGCGCAGAGCCGGTGGTAGCCGTCGGCGATGATCACCTGGGAATTACGGGAGTCCCGGACCAGCAGCAGGGGCGAGAGCTCGGTGCCCGACTCGATCTTGCGCTGGTCATGATGCACATGCCGGTTGTCGATCCCCAGCAGCGTGAGGCGGGAGGCCCGCAGGATATCCTTGGCCTTGAAACTCTTCACGGGAGCCGCTTTCAGCTGCGTGGCAGCCTCGGCCGCGGTATCCTCGGGGAAGATCAGGGACAGGTACGAAGCCGCCGCGGGATAGTCGTGCTCTTCGGGAAGCTGGAGCCAGTGGATCTGAGGGGATTTGTCGTTGTTCATGCGGATGTTCGGAAGGTCGGGACGCTGTTGGAGGCATCGGGTCCGACAAAAATAGGGCTTTGAGCGCCGGAGAATTCCCCCGGACTACCCCGCTGCAGCAGCAAGGTCGCTTTTTGTTAATCGAGGCACCCCGGAACACCGTCAATAAACGGTATACGTAACCAATTAGTCAAAGTATGTTTATATCGAATCACAAAGAAATGCCTATCGAAAATCCAATATGACACGTATCGTTGGAAGGACAGCAACGATACGGTAATCGATGTCCGAGAGAAGCTACAAATATCCAGATCGATTTAAACAAATTACCGCTATGAAAACTAAGTTCAGCATAACCAAAGCTTTGAAAGCCGCGTCGTCCAAAGCCTTTGCCTGCATGTTATTGGTCAGCCTTGGATCGTCTGAAGCCCGGTCCCAGTCCTGCAGTCTGGTAAGCCAGATCCCCATAAGCACCGGTTATAATGGTACCTATTCTTCCTTTGTAGGCGCCTCTGCCGCCGATGGGAACTGGACCGACAGCATGGCCACGCCGGCGCTCCAGGCGGGGCTGAGCGTGCCGGCCTCGGGCTCGCTTTACCGGATTACCCCCGACCCCGCCTGGGCCACTCCTTCGGGGGCCCAGTGGATCAGCTGCAGCACCGTGAATAATTTCCCGACCACGGCGAACAGCAATGTGAATAACCTCTCGATGGTGATCAAGCGTGAATTCAGGACATGCGCGGACGACAATATCACGATCGACTTCACCGTGTTCGCGGATAATTATATGAATGCCCTCTGGATCGACGGAGCGCTGCAGACCTTTGCGCAGTCTTCGACCGGGCTCGTGTCAAACTTCAACGCCGGCTCCAGCTATTCCGGGACCTTTTTCATGCCCGCCGGGACTCATACCATCGAAATGCGGGTAGCCAACCAGCCGGTGAACCACCCGAACAACGCGTTCGGGATCTGCGTGGTAGGCACCGCCACGGGCACGACCACCTCGATCGTCGATGTGACAAGTCCCCTGAGCTGCTCCTGTACCCCGCCCTGCGGCGTCCTGCAGCGGTTCAATATGTGCACGGACCCGATACTCGCCCCGTTCAACTACACATTCGATATCGACATAGCTCCGGTATCCACGAATTTCAGCCTGGACTTCGGCGACGGATCGCCTCTGTTCATGGGCCTCAGCAATACCACCGTCCCGCATACCTACAGCGGCCCCCTGCCTTCCGGGGCGCTCACGCTTAATATCCTCGACATGCAGGGAAAAATTTGCGATACCCGGCGCGTGGAGCTGTGCATCAGCCGCTCGGGCGCACGCCAGTCCCAGGGGAACCAGACCCAGGTGACGCCCGCGAAGGGAACAGGGCTTTCGGAAAAGCCCTTTCCCAACCCGGCCAATACCTCGATCTCCATCCCCCTGAAGGGAGCCAAAGGCCAGGTTTCGGTAACGATCCTCAGCCAGGACGGAAAAATGCTGAAGACGCGCAAGGGAATTCCCAAAGAGGCCGAAGTATGGGAATTCGACACCAGGGACCTGGTGCCGGGTATATACTATATCAATATTGCCGATGCTGCCGGCACCCGGGGCCATACCTTCGTGAAGAACTGATCCGGAATATCCGAACCGTAAAACAAAGAGGTCTCCCAACCTCTTTGTTTTTATAAAGCCGGCCGGAACGTCCGCGCGGCCGGGCCGCTACAGATTCTGCACAGAATCGGCCGGTAGCTTGCGGCATAATTTCAAGGATCATGTCTTTCAAGTACCTGGCAACGATCGCCGGCAGCCTGCTGATCGCGCAATCCGCGGCGGCCCAGCACAGCATCCGGCTATTAGTCAAAGATTCAACTACGGGAGACCCGCTTGCCGGCGTGACCATCGCCTCGCAGCTCCATCCCGCCGTCGGCACCGTGACCGATGCTGGCGGCGCGGCCCTGCTGCAGGACCTTCCCGGCGGCAGCGATACGCTCGCCATCGGGTATGTAGGCTATATGCCCGCAAGGCTGCCGGTCCTGCTGCCCGATACCGGCCTGCATACGGTGCTGCTCAGCCCCGACCAGACCGCGCTCAACGAAGTGGTCGTCGTGGCATCGACGCGCACCAACGACCGCATCGAGAATGCCGCGACCAAGGTCGAAGTGCTGGGCCCCGAGGAGATGAGCGAGGAAAGCACGCTGAAACCCGGGAACGTGGCCAGCATACTCGGGGACGTGAGCGGCGTCCAGATCCAGCAGTCCTCCGCGGTATCCGGCAACGCCAATGTGCGCATACAGGGCCTGGACGGCCGCTATACCCAGATGCTCCGGGACGGGATGCCCCTGTTCGACGGATTTTCCGGGGGCTTCGGCGTATTGTCGATCCCGCCCCTGGACCTGCAGCAGCTGGAGCTCATCAAAGGATCCGCGTCCACGCTGTACGGCGGCGGCGCCATCGCGGGCCTGGTAAACTTCATCTCGAAGCGCCCCACCTACGATCCGGACGCCACCTTCGTACTGAACGGAACGACCCTGAAAGAAGGCAACCTGAACGCCTACTACGCCCGGCGCTGGAAACGGTTCGGACTCACCTTCTTCGGCGGACAGACCCTGCAGCGCGAGGTGGACGTGGACGGGGACGGCCTGAGCGACGTGCCGAGGCTGAGCAGCACCCTCATCCACCCCACCCTCTTCTTCTACCCGAACGAAAAGAGAACGATCTCCCTCGGCTGGTCGGGAAGCTTCGAGAAGCGCAGCGGGGGCGATATGCAGGCCATAGACGGCAGGGGCGATGCAGCTCATCCATACGTGGAGCGCAACGAGCTGCAGCGCAATACGCTTACCCTGATTTCCGAGAACAAGGTCAATGCCCGCCGGACCAATACCATCAAGGCCACCTACAGCTACTTCGACCGCAGCATTCACACAAACACCTACGACTTCCGGGGCGCCCAGCAGAACCTGTATGCGGAGGCCTCGATGGTGTACCGCCTGAACAAGCATACGCTGGTGGGCGGCGGCAATCTCACTTTCGACGATTTCCGCCCCTCGGCCGGAACGCCCATCCCCATCAAAGGGATTTCCAATACCGTGGTGGGCGCCTTTGTCCAGGACACCTGGCAGCCCCTGCCGGGGACCAGGATCGAAGGCGGGCTGCGCGCCGACGACTACAACAGCTTCGGGCTGATCTTCCTGCCCCGGCTCGCGGTGTTTCACCGGATCGACACACATTGGGGCGTACGCGGAGGCTTCGGCCTGGGCTATACCCATCCCAACCCGCTGACGCCGCAGATCAAGGATTACGATATCTACCAGATTCTCCCGATCGACGATCATGCCGTCCCCGAAAGATCGATCGGCGCCAACCTGGAACTGAACTACCGCGTAAGCTGGGACGAGACCCACCGGCTCTTCCTGAATCACAGCTTTTTCCTGACCCGGGTCAACCATCCCTTCGTGCCCTTCGAACATCCGGACAATACCGTCTCGTTCTACAACGCGGCGGAGCCGGTCACCACGAAAGGGTTCGACACGTACATCCAGGCGAAGCTGGACGAATGGGAAGCCTACCTGGGCTACACCTATACCGATGCCCGTCGGGAATACATCCCGCAGAACAACTTCGTCCCCCTCACGCCCCGCAACCGCGCCGCGGCCACCCTGGTCTACGAGCTCGAGGGTTCCTGGCGCTTCGGCGCGGAGGCCTCTTATAACGGAGGCCAGTACCGGGACGGGGATTCGAAGACCCCCGCTTATTTTTTCCTCGCCGCCATGGTGGAGCGGAAGTTCGGGGCCAGGTTCAGCCTGGTGCTGAACTGCGAGAACCTGCTGGATATGCGGCAAAGCCGGTATGAGCAGATCTATACCGGCAGCATCGCCGCCCCGGACTACAAGCCGCTCTGGGCGCCGATCGACGGCCGGGTGACGAACCTCGCCCTGCGCTACAAGCCTTTCGCGAGATAATACCCGACGGACGCCGATCCTCGAACCGGAAAGACGAAAGCAGGTGTCGCCGTTCACGACGAGGCGGTATGCCGTATTCTGAACGAGCGCGCCCATCTGCACGGAGCTTAGTGTCAGCGAGCTGGCGCCGGAGACGTTCGTCCAGGTGATCTGGCCGTCGATGCTCCGCTGCCATTGATACGAGGAGGTGCTGGGCACGCCACTGGGGTAAGCTCCTGTCGTGCCGTTGGTCTGTACTGTACCGCCCCGGACGATCGAGCCGATATTATAGCTCGGTGTCGTTGATACGTAATCGACGGCGCTGCTGTTGAAGGCTGAAATAAAAAAAGCCAGCCTGTGATCAGGCCAGCCCCTATAAACCCTAATCCAAATGTAGCGCGCCGGATCGACCCCGTTTGCATAAATCGGTGATCAGGCCGATTTTGTAGGAATTAACCCGGATTTATACCTGAACGCAGCCGGATCGGATTATTTTCCGGTCCTCAAAGCCGTCCATCCTTATGGAAAATTCGAAGCATATTCTCCGGATCGCCCTGGCCTGCAGCCTGGTGCTGCTCTCTCTCAGCGCGCTGATCTTATCCATCCGCAGCTCCACTGCCCATGCCGCGCCCACGCCTCCGAACAACAATGTCGTTCCTATTGGAGTCTATACGGATAAAAGCGGGGTCCCGCACGCGGTCGGTTGGGACAGGGCCTCGAACCAGCTGTATTATCTCGGGAAGCCCAATATGGATAATATGATAAACGGCTCCTGGAAATGGTACACCCCGTGGTAATGCAGGCCTGTATTTGCGGGCCTTATCCCACCCCGCTGCGCCGGTCGGGGTTAATCCTTGGAAAACCACGCCTTTGAGGGGATGCCCGACCGACATATTCCCGGACCTTTGCGCCCTGATGGATAAAGAAACGCGACGGGCCATCTATGATGCCGCCGGTCCCGCGCTTTTGATCATTATCGGCATCCTTCTACTAGGCGCCCTCGTTTTCTTCCTGGCGCATACATACTGACCCATCCCCTTATTCCGCGAGGGATAATCGTGAGTGTGCTTGCGCTGTCCGCTATTGCCCTAGGGACAGCAGCGCTGCCGTACCGGTAATTTTATGCAATAGGTACATCAGAAGCAGAGGTGTTTCCCAAACTTTTTGTCATTCTGAAAGAATCTTTCGGTATGAAGTGGAAGACCCTTTG
>JASLDA010000369.1 GCA_030151745.1 Chitinophagaceae bacterium
TGACACCTCTACTAGAGGTGTCACCTTGAACGACGCTGTCGCTTTGAATACTGCTTAAGGTGACACCTCCGGTAGAGGTGTCACCTTAAGCCAACGACACAACTGCGGGAACGGGACAAACAGGCTTAGATCTCTCCTGCGACCGGTGGCTCAGGCTTCACCTTGAAGGTAAAGAACCGCTGTGCCATATAGCTGAATACCGCCACCACGATATTCGTCAGGATACTGGACGGGGTCGCGTAGATACCGCAGGTATAATGGAAAAAGGGGATAAAAAAATATGTGAGAACGGCGCAGGCCGCGACGGTCAGCAGGTAACGGAATATCTGCACCCGGCCTTTCAGGTTCGATTCCTGGAACACGATGTACCGCGACATCAGGAAGCCATAGGGCGTGGAGACGAAGAATGCCACGATCGCCGCCGCCACGGCCGCCCGCATCACCGGCATGATCGCCAGGTGGGTGCTGACGTCCATCTCGTGAAACAGGAAATGGTACGACAGGTAATAAACTCCGATATTGAGCATTGCCCCGGAGCCTCCGCAGGCCAGGTAGCGAAAGGTCCGCTTGTCGATCCAGCGCGCAAAAGGCGTATGGAAAAAATCAATGACAGCCAGGACGATATGACGGATGGCGCGCAGCACGGGGCGCAAAAATAAACCCTGTTGAGCGAGAAGAAGGCAAAATATTGGAATGCAGGATGCAAAACCGGATCGGGAAAAGGCTGTGCCATTTTCGGAGAGGTTCGGGCGGCTGCAGAGTCAGCGGATCAACGACCTTTGCCCCGGCGCTCCAAAAGGCGCCTCCCCGGTCATCAGCCAGTCCGCCTCCGTCCGCATTCCATTCTGGATCTTCGTCCTCATAGCCGCCGTATATGCGCTGGCACTGCGCGTCGATATCATGGATATCGATGCCTCGCAATATGCCGAGATCAGCCGGGAAATGGCCCGGAGCGGCTCGTTCCTGCAGGTCTTCGACCGGGGTGCAGACTACCTGGATAAGCCGCCCATGCTTTTCTGGCTGAGCTCGCTCAGTATCAGAGCGTTCGGCGTCAATAACCTGGCATACCGGCTCCCGTCCCTGGTCATGGCGCTGCTGGCGGTATATGCCACCTATCGTCTTGCGCGGCTTCTTTATAATGAAACCACCGGCCGCATCGCGGCCTTGGTGCTCGCCACCTGCCAGGCCTTTTTCCTGTGGACCATGGACGTACGCACGGACATGATGCTGACGGGGTTCGTGGCCCTGGCGCTGTGGTTCATAAAGGAGTGCGAGACTCGCCGCCGCTGGTATTTTGTGCTGGGCGGCACCGCGGCGATTGCCGGGGCGCTTATGACCAAAGGCCCCATCGGGCTTTTCGTACCGCTCTTTGCCTTCGGAGCGGACTGGGCTCTGCACCGGGACTGGAAGCGGATTTTCTCGCCCTGGCACCTGCTGGACGCAGCTCTCATCGCGGTCTTCCTCATCCCGATGAGCATCGGGCTTTACCAGCAGTTCGACCTGCATCCGGAGAAGATCATCGAAGGGCATACGGGCACTTCGGGGCTACGTTTTTTCTACTGGACGCAGAGCTTCGGGCGCATTACGGGCGAAAGCAGCTGGAACAACGGCGCAGATCCCTTTTTCCTGCTCCAAAGCATGCTCTGGGCGTTCCTGCCCTGGATGTTCATCTTCCTGCCGGCGCTGTTCCTGAACATCCGCCAAGTCGTCCGGCAGCGCTTCCGGCTGCAGCCGGGGCAGGAATGGGTGAGCACCGGCGGCTTCATACTTACTTATCTTTCGCTTTGCATCTCTAAATACCAGCTTCCCCACTATATCCTCGTTGCCTTTCCCCTGGCCGCGATCGTCGTGGCTAAGTTGCTCGCCGACTTTACCGGCGCCGGCGCCATGCCGAAGCTGCGGCGTATCCTGGGAGGGATCCAGATCGGGGCCACAGGATTCCTGCTTTTCGGAGCCCTGCTCATCATAGTATTCGTTTTTCCCGCCGGCTGGGCCGTTCTCGGCTTATGGATAGCGGCCGTCTGCATCTGGATCGCGCTGCTGCTGCGCCGTTACCCCGGGCGCATTCTCTGGATCTCAGCCGGGACGATGATAATGATCAATGTCTTCGTCACCAACTTTTTCTACCGGCCCCTGATGCAATACCAACTGGGATCGTCTGTGGGCAAATTCCTGAAGCGGCAGGGAGCAAGGGAAGGACAAGTCCTCAGCTGGCGCCCGGGAGATCCCGTGAGCTCCGTGCATTATTACGCCGAGCTCGTCGTACCGGAAGTGGATACGATGAACGTTCCCGGTAAGCCCGGCGATTATGTCATTACCGGCCGGGACTGGCTGCGGTCGTACGACAGTGCCGGCAAGCCTTACGAGCTCGTAAGGACCGGCGGCTTCTTTAAGGTCAGCGAGCTCAGCGGTGAGTTCCTCAATCCCGCCACCCGCGATTCCGCTCTTAAATATTATGCGTTGATCCGGTTGAAGTAGGAATTGGTCAATTGGTGAATTCGCGAATTCGTGAATTGCCCTGAGAATGGCGTGCGTGCCAGCCGGAGCTTCCGCGCTGCGCCCGAACCTGCGTCCATGACAGAAAGGGAGACTCATTTAGCGAGCCCTCACTACCGAAAAACTCGTTCATGTTCCGGGACATTCACGAATTCACGAATTCACCAATTCACGAATTATTGCCTGAACTGCTTGAAGAAATATGTCACGCTGCCTTCCTCGACAATCAGCTCGCCGTCGGCACATTTCAGGACCTTCAGCTCGCGGTTGCCTGTAGGGCCGCTGCAGTAAATGGTATTGGCGTCGTAACGGGTGATATACCACCCGGGGATGCGGTTCGGATCGGAGGCGGCATAGACGCCGCTGCTGTCGGCCGGACTGGCCCCCCTGATATCGAGTGTGTGCAGCAGGATTTTATAGTTGATCTCGGGTAGGGTCTCCGAGCTGGTGCGCTTGAAGACTTCCCACCTGCCGCGGAGCTGTGCCAGGGAAACCGGGGCTCCGCCGAGGTCCGTTTCCTGGCGCCCGCGCGAGCTGCTGGATGCGGCCGAGCTGTTCTCGATGTGAGGATCGGGCTTTTCGTAGCGCTGCCAGACATAGTAGCCCCCATCGTCCTTGAGCAGCATGCGGGAAGGGCTCCGCTCTGCAATAATATACATCCGCATGCCGAGGTCGAGCGTGCCTTCGGTCACCTTGTAGGTGCCTTTATACAGGAATCCGGTCCTGCGGCCGGTCGTGTACTCGTTGCCGATCAGGAAATCCGTGTACATCGTATCGGTATAGGCGATCGGCGCTTTGTCGCGGCCCATGCGGGCGGTCTCCTTCCAGCTTCCCGTGATATCGGGCGCTTTCTTTTCCTTCGCGGCCGCAAGGACCGCGGCAAAGGTGCATGCAGCGAGTGTGATGAGGTGTTTCATAAGTGAAGACTGGTGTAGCTTGCTGAACTTAGCTAAAATATCTTACCAGATAATCCGATGCGACCCGCGCCTTCACTCTCCGTCACCTTGATCCAGGCCGATATCGTCTGGGAAGCACCGGCGGCGAACCTGTCACATTATGCGCAGGTGATTGCGGACCTGCCCGGGCCGCAGGAGATCGTGCTGCTGCCGGAGATGTTCGCTACCGGTTTCAGTATGGCGCCGGAGCGCCTGGCCGAGCCGATGGACGGGCCTTCGGTGCAATGGATGCGGCAGATCGCCGCCAGGCATCGTATCATCCTGGCCGGCTCGCTGATCATAGAAGCGGAAGGGGCTTACTACAACCGCTTTATCTGGATGCAGCCGGACGGTGTCTGCTATACTTACGAT
>JASLDA010000372.1 GCA_030151745.1 Chitinophagaceae bacterium
AACCACGACCGCCTCTTACGCCCAGAAAGGCTTCTCGCTCTCCGTCAAGGCGGCCCCGCAGCTGTCGTACATGCTGAACTCGGACGATCAGGACAATGACAACTTCAAGACCAAGGGGCAGTTCGGCTTCGCCGCGGGCATAGGTGCCGGCTACAACTTCACGGATCATCTCGGCATCGGTCTCGACGCGATCTACTCCTACGAAGGCCGCAAGTACGAGCTGCTCGGCAAGGAGTTCGACCAGCGCATCAGCTACCTGAAGGTCCCGGTGTATTTCGCGTACAGCTTCAATACAGGCCATACGTTCTCCTATACAGCGAAGCTCGGTCCGCAGGCCAGCTTCCTGCTCGACTCCAAGCTGAAGGACCAGGACGGCAAGGAGCTTTCCGATAACACCAACGACCAGTACTCCAAGTTCAACTTCGGCGCTATGGCCGGCTTCGACGTGAACGCGCAGGTTGCGCCGGCGATGCAGGTATCCCTCGGCGTCCGCGCCGACGGCAGCTTCACCAATGCCGAGAACGAAGATGCCCCGGGCTACAACAAGAACCGGGCGGCCACGCACAACCTGACCCCGGGCGTGTTCGTAGGCTTCAAATACCAGCTGGGTAAATAATCCCTGCGGCGGCTCCGGGTATAAGGCCCGGGGCCGCTTTTCATTCAACTCACATCGGGACAATATGCACAACGCTACCCTTGAATCACAGGACTACAGGCAGCTCCTCTTCGGGACCTCGCACAACGGCCTGCTCTACCAGTTTTCCAGGCTCCAGGAAATATTCGAAGACTACAGCGACCGGATACTCCGCAAGCCTTATATCGACCTGAGCACGGAACAAAACAAAGTGCTCATGACGCTTGCCATGCATGAGCGGCTCCGGCTGGCGGAGCTGCAGGCGTACACGGCCATCGAGAATACGGAGCTGCTGGACGCCGTCGGCATCCTGATCTCCCGGAAGCTCGTCACATTCGCGCAGCCCGGCAAGCCGGGCGATAACGATCCGGACCTGCAGTTATCCCCTGAAGGAAAGGACGTGCTGGACCGCATGCGGCGCCTGCTTCAGAAAGCCGACGACATCATGTTCACGGAGCTTCGCGAAGCCCGGAAGACGACGCTGCACGAGTCCGTACAGACCTTCGCGGACCGGCTCCGGATGCATGCAAACTGAAGGCTAACTTGCGCCCTCATTCAACGAACGACATGGAGGCAGCATTTGAGACCATATCCCGCATTATCCGCGAGCGGCGGACGATCAAGCCGGGACAGATGAACGGGAACATCATTCCGGACGAGCAGGTCCGGCAGCTTATCGCCCTGGCCGACTGGGCGCCGAACCACGGCAGCACCGAGCCCTGGCGTTTCTTTATCTGGGGCGGCCGCGAGAAGGTCGACGACTTTTGCAGGCAGCATGCCGACCTGTACCGGGCGAACACCCCGGAAGATGCATTCAATCCCACGACCTACAACAATCTCGGCACCCAGGGCGCCAAAGCCTCGCACGTCATGATCGTCGCGATGCGCCGCGGGAACCTGGAGAAGATCCCCGTACTCGAGGAGATCGCGGCTACGGCCGCAGCCGTCGAGAACCTGCTGCTCGGCGCGCAGGCGCTCGGGCTTGCCGCATACTGGGGCAGCGGCGGCCAGGTCCTCAAGCCGTCCATGAAGCTCTGGCTCGGCCTGCGCGATGAAGACATCGTGCTCGGCTCGCTGTACCTGGGCTATACGGATCTGAAAAAGGAAGGCTCCCGGCAAGTGCCGCTCGGCGAGAAGATGAAATGGATGTAACGCTAAAAGCGCGGCAGGGCAGTGCCTGAAGCCGGAACGCCGGGCGGGTCCGGACAGGCGCCCTACCCGATCGCCACCGGCCGCTTGTCCTCATCCACGGCGACGAAGCTGAAAAGGCCGGTCACGGCCAGCTGCCGCCGGAACGAGTACATCTCTTCGACATAAATCTCCACGCGGATCTTGAGGCTGGTCCGGCCCGTGCTTTCCACGCGGGCCACCAGCTCGATGATCGTTCCGGCCGGTATCGGCATATTGAAGTCGATCTTGTCCGAAGACACGGTTACCACGCGCTTCCTGGTGAAGCGCGTCGCCGCGATAAAAGCCGCTTCGTCCATCAGCTGCATGGCCGTGCCGCCGAACAGCGTATCGTAGTGATTGGTCGTGCCCGGGAACACGGCTTTGAACAGCCGGGTTTCCGAAGCATCGATCCGTTCCTGTAATGTCATCGCTTGTAATAGTTGGTTAGGTTTCCGATACCGGTCAGGCGCTGCACGTCAGGCAGCCCTCTTCCATGGTGCAGACCGGCCCGGCGACCACCTCGCTTTCGATGCCTTCCAGGTCGTCCTTCGTGGTCGCCCCGGGTGCAGGGATCATGGGGACGAACTCTTCGCTGCCCTGCTTCTGCACCGTAAACTGCACGGCCTGCGTCGCCGCCTGCGTGCGCAGATAGTACATGCCGGTTTTTAGCCCTTTCTTCCAGGCATAGAAATGCATGGACGTGAGCTTGCCGGCCGTCGGGCTGTCCACGAAAAGATTGAGGCTCTGGCTTTGGCAGATAAAGGCGCCCCGGTCCGCCGCCATGTCGATCAGGGTACGCTGCTTGATCTCCCAGACCGTCTTGTAGAGCGCCTTGATATCCTCGGGAATGCCGGGGATGGATTGGATCGAGC
>JASLDA010000379.1 GCA_030151745.1 Chitinophagaceae bacterium
CGGAGATCGCCCAGTGGGTCACCAACGAAGCGGTACAGATCCACGGCGGCTACGGCTACGTGAAGGAGTTCCACGTCGAGCGCCTGATGCGCGACGCCAAGATCACCCAGATCTACGAAGGCACCAGCGAGGTACAGAAGATCGTGATCAGCCGCACGGTGCTGAAGGGGTAGTTTGCAATTAAGCAGTTTGCAGTAGGCAGTTGCCCAAAGCATACACAACTCAGAGAGCATACACACCTCAAAACATAGGCATCCTAAAGCTTAGACAAGTCAAAGCATAGATTGCTTATTACATAGGTTGTCAAAAGCGTCAATAGCATTTGCTTGGAGAAAGCCGTCCCGTTCCGGGGCGGCTTTTTTTTCCATGCAGTGGCTAATGGTTCATCGCTCCGGGATATTCCCGGCCTTCCACCGCTTCCTTAGATAAGATATCTCTGCGCGCTCCCGATGCTAAAGGTTTTGCGGGACTATTCCTTGCGGATCATTGCATATCGGCCGGCAGCGGGTTATATTCACAAGGCCAGGCCTCAACCATATTCCCCTTATGCACCGGATACTGACCGTGCTGTCCATTGCTGCGCTGCTGCTGCCGATCCGCGCGATCGCCCAATACGACGATTCCGATCCGCTGCTCACGCGCTGCGGATTCTGGGAGCGCAGCCGGGACAAAACCTGGAACTACCTCCGTGCCGGCTTCGACTCGCTGCAGTTCCGGCCCGGCGAGCGGATCGCCGATATCGGGGCTAAGGGCGCAACCATGGCCGGCATGCTCTCGATCTTCTATGACAATATCGATATGACGCTCGAGGATATCGACTCGTCCTGCCTGAATGCCCGCCAGGTGGCCTACGCCGTGGAGCATTACCGCAAGGTCAACGGCGGCACGACCGCAGCGCATAACCGGTTTCAGGTCGTCATCGGAACGGAGACCGGCACTACCCTGCCCGATACGGCGTTCCGGAAGGTCTTTTTCATAAATACCTTTCACGAAGTGACGCGTCAGCCGGAGATGCTGCGCGACCTGCACCGCATCCTGGCCGCCGGCGGTACGCTTTACGTCGAAGAGCGGGTCTCCCATAACAAGACCGTCCGCCATAAGGACTGTCATCACATCATGCCGAAGGAAACCGAGCTGCTGGCCGCTTTCGAGGCCGCAGGCTTCCGCCTCGTCAAAACCAATGTAACCGCGCGCTACCGTGCCCGGCGCGACAGAATCCATGTAGCCTGGTTTCAGTTTGCCAAAGTCTAGCTGACCGGCTGATTCGCGGCACCGCCTTTAAACGGCTCCCTCCAAGAACATGGATTTGATCCATCTGTCCAATTCCAAGCCCAGCCCAGTTCCCAAAAGTCTTTCAGGCTATAGCCAATTCAACCGTTCAACCATCCGGCCATCCACGCGTGGCACAACCTTTAGGCGGCCTTGATAGAAAAGCACTATCATGGTACAGTATCCCAAATCCCTGCTGTCCGGGCTGGTCGGCGCGGCCGTTGTCACCACCCTGAACGAAGGTGTACGCCGCATCACGCGCCATGCACCGCAGCTCCAGGAGCTGGGCATGGACGCCGCCACGCAGACCCTGAAGGCCGTCGATGCACCGGTACCGGGCAGGAGCAAGCTGTTCTGGAGCACGATGGCCGCGGACCTCATCAGCAACGCGCTCTATTATTCCGTGATCAGTTTCGCCGGCAAAAAGAGCACGGCAAAATGGGCACTGGGCACCGGACTGGGGCTCGCTGCCGGTCTGGGCGCGGTACTGCTGCCGGAGCCCCTGCACCTGGACGCTTCCACGACCGGCAAGACTGCGAAGACCAGGGCGATGACGATCGGCTGGTACCTCGCGGGAGCGCTCGTCACGACGACCCTGGTATCCCTGCTCGGCAAGGAAAAGACGGCCGGCAACGCCTGAGCGGGAAAAGGCGGGGCCATGGTCCGGCCGATATGCTGCGGCGCGGGGAACTGGTCGCGGAAAGCACAGGAGGAATGAATATCAATATATTTTCTCTGTGGCTTTATTCGTGAAAACCTTGACAATAACGGGGAATGAACCATGCTCAGCCATTTCCATTTCGCCCATCAATAGTTACCTTCGCGCGGTATCCAAAAATTTCCGCATTTCGCAATGGCTTTTGATCTTGATCTCATACAGCGTGTCTACGCCGAGTTTCCTGAAAAAATAGAAGCCGCCCGCAAGCTCGTCGGACGGCCGCTCACCCTCGCTGAGAAGATTCTATACGCGCACACTTCCGAAGCCCCGGCGCGGGCTTACGAGCGTGGGCGCGACTATGTGAACTTCGCACCAGACCGTGTGGCGATGCAGGATGCGACGGCCCAGATGGCCCTGCTGCAGTTCATGACCTGCGGCCGCGACAAGGTTGCCGTACCGAGCACCGTTCACTGCGATCACCTGATCCAGGCCAAGACCGGCGCCGAGCAGGATCTCAGCACCGCCATGGACGTAAACGCGGAAGTTTACTCATTCCTCTCCTCCATCTCCAATAAGTACGGCATCGGCTTCTGGAAGCCCGGCGCCGGCATCATCCACCAGGTGGTGCTCGAGAACTACGCCTTCCCCGGCGGTATGATGATCGGCACCGACAGCCATACCCCGAACGCGGGCGGCCTCGGCATGATCGCTATCGGCGTAGGCGGCGCGGACGCCGTGGACGTTATGGCCGGCCTGCCCTGGGAGCTCAAGATGCCGAAGCTCATCGGCGTCAAGCTCACCGGCAAGCTCAGCGGCTGGGCTTCCGCCAAGGATGTCATCCTGAAGGTAGCGGGCATCACCACCGTGAAGGGCGGCACAGGCGCTATCGTCGAATACTTCGGCGAAGGCGCAGACAGCCTCTCCTGCACCGGCAAGGGCACAATCTGCAACATGGGCGCGGAAATCGGCGCTACGACCTCCCTCTTCGCCTACGGCCCGAAGATGGGCGACTATCTCCGCGCCACCAGCCGCGCAGACATCGCCGATCTCGCTGACGGCGTCGCCGCGCATCTCCGCGCGGACGAGGAGGTCTACAACAACCCCGAGATCTTCTACGACCAGGTCATCGAAATCGACCTGGACACCCTGGAGCCTTACGTGAACGGACCTTTTACGCCGGACCTCGCTACGCCGATCTCCCAGCTGGCAGCCGCCGCGAAGGAGCACGGCTGGCCCGAAGACGTGGAAGTCGCCCTGATCGGCTCCTGCACCAACTCTTCCTACGAAGACATCTCCCGGGCCGCTTCCGTGGCTAAGGACGCGATCGACAAGGGACTCGTCACCAAGAGCGAGTACACCATCACGCCGGGTTCCGAAATGGTCCGCTTCACAGTGGAGCGCGACGGCTACCTGAACACCTTCGCCGATATGGGCGGCATCGTTCTGGCAAATGCCTGCGGTCCCTGCATCGGCCAGTGGGCCCGTCATATCGACGACCCCAAGCGCAAGAACACCATCGTTACTTCCTTCAACCGGAACTTCGCCAAGCGCAACGACTCCTACGCAGGCACGCACGCATTCGTGGCGTCCCCGGAGATCACCACCGCCTTCGCCATCGCAGGCAAGCTCAGCTTCAACCCGCTCACCGACAAGCTGGTCAACAAGGCCGGCGAGGAAGTGATGCTGGCCGAGCCTACAGGCTTCGAGCTGCCTCCCAAGGGCTACGAGGTCGACGATCCGGGCTACCAGGCTCCCGCCGAAGACGGCAGCGGCCTGACGGTAAACGTCAACCCGCTCAGCGACCGCCTGCAGCTCCTCGAGCCCTTCGCGGCCTGGGAAGGTACCGAGCTCGAAGGCTTGCGCCTCCTGATCAAGGCATACGGCAAGTGCACCACCGACCATATCTCCATGGCAGGTCCCTGGCTGAAGTACCGCGGTCACCTCGACAACATCTCCAACAACATGCTGATCGGCGCGATCAACGCCTTCAACATGGAAACCAACAGCGTGAAGAACCAGCTCACCGGCAAGTACGATGAAGTGCCGAAGGTGCAGCGGGCCTACAAGGGCGCAGGCATCGGTTCTGTCGTGGTAGGCGACGAAAACTACGGCGAAGGCTCCAGCCGCGAGCACGCCGCCATGGAGCCGCGCCACCTGGGCGTCCGCGCGATCGTGGTAAAGAGCTTCGCCCGGATCCACGAGACCAACCTCAAGAAGCAGGGCATGCTGGCCCTGACCTTCGACGACAAGGCCGATTACGACAAGATCCAGGAAGACGATATCATCGATATCACCGGCCTGAAGAACTTCGCCCCGGGACAGCAGCTGATCATGCTCGTCCGCCATACGGACGGCAGCAGCAATGCGATCAAGCTGAACCACACGTACAACGAGCAGCAGATCGAATGGTTCAAGGCCGGCGGCGCGCTGAACGTGATCCGCGCCGAAGCTCAGAAGGCAGCAAGCGAGAAGTAAGATTGAAGAATTAAGATTGAAGATTGGGCTGCATAGGCAGACCGGTCGCATAACAAGAAAGCCCCTGGCGATGAGCCGGGGGCTTTTTCGTCAGGTCCCGCTCGCTTCGGGGCATGTCTCATATTGTATATGGTCCGCGGACCTACAGTCATTTTCAGGATGTGCCCCTCGCAATGCGCGCCTTCTATCCGGACCTCCGCTCGGCCGCTTGCTTCGGGTTATTCCTTTTCATAAAGCCCATGGATCAATGTCCATTCCGGACCGTATACTCATAATCTGCGCCTCCGGTACAGGTATTTTTCCAGGCCAGTGTATAAGCGAAGGATTCCGATCCCATTGCCTATTGCCTATTGCAAACTTGCCCAAGCTAAGTACTCCCCGGGAGCTTTTGCAGGAACCGATAATACTTCATCCCCTGCTTCAGCATTGCATCCCGGCGCTTGCGGAGGCGCTGGTAGAAGAAGTCGCCCCGCAGCTCGCAGATCTCCGGCGGCAGGCGCTTGACAGCGGCAGCCAGCACATCGTCGCTCAGCGCCGCCTGGAAGCGTCTGATCCCCTCTTCCCACTGCCGCTCCGACAAGCCGCCGATCAGCTCTTTGTCGAAGGTCCATTCCTTGCGGTTCAGATTCTTCAGCTTCATGTTGCCGGTCTTGAACCCGACGACATGCTTCTGCGTGAACGTCCGCACGACCGGCGTCGCGGCGCCCGTGGAAAGGAAATATGCCTGATCATGGTCCCGCGGGATCGGCAGGATGAGGGTGCCGGAGTCCGTCTTATGATATTCCCATTTCCACTGGTCGGCGTGGCGGTCCC
>JASLDA010000381.1 GCA_030151745.1 Chitinophagaceae bacterium
ATCCGGAATATCCCGAATGAGCTGATCGAAAGCCGTGTCAAGCAGAAGGTAAAGGCGTTCTACAAAGCCTGCGAGCTGCTTTGCACCAAGACGGATATCGACGCCACGATCAAGTACGGCATGAAGCTCTTCGACAACAACGAAGACGCCCTCGTGGAAACGACGAACTCCAAGAGCGGCGACAAGTCTTCAAAGAAGATCCGCCAGTATTTCACGCATCTCTCCCAGCTGAATTACAAGAAGGTGGAGATGACCGCCTCCGATATCAAGTTCGTCTCCAAATTCCACCTCGGCCCGGACAAGAAATGGCATGCATCCGCCGTGATCATCCAGGACTTCAAGGGATTCCGTGACAATGCCGTTGTTTATAAGGATCTGACCAATAAAACGATCGACATTATTATAAATACTTTTGAGGAAGAAAAGGACGGGCAGACGATTACGAAGTTTGAGATCTATCTCGGGAATATTTCGGTCACCAATATTCCTTCCTAACCTACGCCTCGTATCCTATGAAACAAACGCTGAGACTGGCCCTGCTGTTTGCCGGACTGCTGCCGCTTTCCCTGAGGGCTCAGCAGGTGGTGGCCGATGCGCACCGCGAAGCCAATTTCCTCTTCGAAGTAAAGATCATCGACGAGTTCATCGAGCGCTTCAACGACGATCCGCGCTCCAGCCTGCGCCGGGAATACACCCGTGCCGGCCGTGCCGTGCCCTTCGACCGCAAGGCCCTGGTTAAGTCGCTCTTCGATAAGGAGCCGGCAGATGAGAACGGTCTCCGCTTTATCGAGCAGGTCACCGATACGGCCAGCCCGCAGAAAATCGCGTTCAACGACAGCAACTGGTATGCCGAGCTGCGCTCCAGCTTCATCTTCAACGGGCAGCGTATCGACGTCCCGATCGTGCTGAAAGTGAGCACGGCGCCCGACCACAGCACAAAATGGATGATCATCGGGCTCGGCGAGGTGCCCGCCCCGCCACCTGCGACTGCAAAAGAGGCCGCGCCGCAAGCCGCCAATCCCCGCATGCAGCCCTTTATCTCGCCCTCGGATTACGCTACGAATTTCATCGAGCTGCGGAATATCCTGGTGCCGGGCATGAAGCCGGAAAATTATTTCTCGCAGGAACTGCTGGCTACGGAGCGGGGAAAGAACTTCGTGGACATGATCCTGAGCCGGAAGCTTCGTTTCGATGCCCCGGGCTCGATGAGGTTCTATTTCTTCCAGATCCCGAACTACCTTTTCATCGTCGAGCGCTTCGAGCGGCAGACGACGCATAGCGGCTGGCTGATCAGCAGCCTGGAGGCCGCGGGGGAGGAGGAGAAGCAAAACAGGATCTCGCGGCTGCTGCAGCGCGGGTAGCGATCGATTGACGATTTATTGATGACGAATATGAGCAGACGATTTTGGCAGATCTATTCCCTGCTGCTCGCCTTCGGACTGGCGACAGCTACGCAATCCAATGCCCAGAAGCTGAATACCAAGCTCACCAAGCGGGATGTGCGCAACATCAAGGCCCAGGCCGAGCTGACTATCGCCGGCCTGACCCGCCTGATGAATACGGTCTCGGATCCCGGCCTCACGGCCTCCGATCTCGACGAGGCCATCGGCAACGCGTTTACCGGGGAGAGCCGCATCTTCTACCAGAACGATTTCGAGGTCGACGACGATACAGACCCGGACAACAACAAGGCGGATGAGACCCTGACGCCGATCACCACCTACCTCCGGCAGTTCCGCAATTTCTACAAGCAGAGCAAGGCCGGCAGCATCCGTCACCAGGTGACCGATATCCCGGATGTCCGCATCGGGCAGACGAACCTTTACATCAAAGTGTACTATACGCAGTACCTGAACGGGAAGAACCGCGCCGGCAAGGCTTTCCCCAAGACGCTGAAGGTGGCGGAGATGCAGGTGATCCCGGTCCGCGGACAATACCAGACCCTGATTAACGCCATCAACTTCGCCGATAAAAAAGAAGCTCCGGGCTTCAAGACCGTGACCATCACCGACGCGGCGGATGACGATGCCGGCGCAGCGGAGAACACGAGCTACAGCGAGTTTTACTATCGCCAGAAGCTGCAGCTCGGGATCAAGTACCTCAGCGAGAGCAACTTTACGGAAGCCTATTACGCGCTGAACGAGGCCAGGCGCTCCCGCGACCAGAGCGCGGAGGCCGAGCAAAAGCTCAATGACCTGTACAGCCGCATGCGGAGCCTCAACCTGGACCCGATAGAATATCTCTTTAACGGGCTGTCCTCGAAAGGACAGGCGATGATCGACAAGTACCAGTACGACCTGGCCCGCAAATATTACACCTACGCCAAGGACGTGAAGCCCGCGGGGGCCAAGCAGGTGAGCACCTCCCTGCTCGCCATCGCCGAGATCCAGGGCAAGGAACGGCTCTTGTGGAACCTGTACAACCAGGGCTCGTACACGGAAGCGATCAAGGGCTTCCGCCGCGGCGCAGACCGGCAGCCCGACAACCCGGACATGTATATAGGCCTCGCGCGCTGCTACGAGCAGCTGGGCAAGGACGACGAAGCTGTCGCGGCCTTCGCGAGCGCGCAGAAAGCGGATCCTTCCTTCGCCGAAACTTATAAATGGCTCGGCTATTACCAGAAGCATCATAAAGACTACGGCGCGGCTTATGACGCGTTCGTGAACTACCAGAGCCGGGCCGAGGACCAAGCCGAGCCGGTGATCAACTCGGAGATCGCCTACTGCAAAGGCATGCAGCTGTACCAGCGCCAGGACTACGCCAAGGCGCAGGAAAACTTCAAATCGGCGGTGGCGGCGGCTCCGGGAAACAAGGACGCCCAGCTGGCCCTGGCCCGCGTATATCTCGATACGAAGGAGCTGAAGACGGCCCGCAAGCTGGTGAGCGAAGTGCTGACCGGCGACAACAGCAATGCCGAAGCCTATTATGTGCTGGCGCGCATCCAGGAAGCCGAGAACAATAAGCCCGGCGCCGCCGAGTCGTACAACATGGCGATCGCGAATTCGCCGAAGACATATTCCTATTACTACGAGCTCGGCAAGATCCAGATGGAGCCGGAAGTGGCCAAGTACGAAGCAGCCATTCAGAACTTCAGCTTCTGCATCAACGCGCCGGTGAAATCGCTCAACAACAAGCTCGCCTACTGGAAGCGGGGCAAATGCTATTACATGCTCGGCGGCAAGAACGACGAAGCCGCGGCAGACTTCCAGAAAGCGGATGAGCTGATGCCTACGAAGCCGGCTGCATTCTACGTCGATTACGGCAATCTCCTGATCCGGCAGAAGAAGTACGACCAGGCCGGCGATTACCTGAGGAAGGCGCCCAATGATCCCGCCGCCTATTTCAGCCTCGGGATCATGTCATACCAGGTCGCGCCCCAGGATGAAAGCACCTATCTCAATTATTTCGAGCGCGCCTTTCGCGACGGGGTGGCGGTTGAAATCGTGAAGAACGACCCCAATGTTGCTGCCTTGTACAGCAACAACAAGAAGTTCAAGAGCCTGATGAAGAAGTACAAGTATTCCGCCATCTACTGAGGCCGTAACCGATCCCCAATCCCAAGCCTGATCCATACATGTACACAGAGGAGCTTTGGCAGCGGCAGCTCATCCAGGAGCTGGAGCAGATTTTCCATGACTTCAAGGCCGATGTCGTTGCCGCGGAGCTTGTCGATAACCGGGTGCCGGCCGATTCCATCTTCTTCCGGAATCAGAGCACATTCAAGCGCCCGGTGGCGAACGATATCGAGTCCGTCTACTGGAACGACGCGGAGGACCAGGAGAATTTCCTGGTTTTCGAGCTGAACCGGGAAGGCATCTACGACATGCTTCCCGAGGCGGTAGTGCACCGGCAGAGCCGCAAGAGCCGGGACGACGACCGGTACCGGATGGGGCAGGAGCTCCGCCAGCAGGAACGCGACGCCCGGAAGTTCTTCAGCCCGCTCGAGAACGAGTTTCATCACCGCGGCATGCGCCTGGACATGACGGAGCGGGAGATGATCAAAAACAGCAATCCCCGCCGCAACCGCCAGTTCTTCAACTACTTCTTCGAAGATTCCTCGGCGCTGAGCGACGAGCAGCTGCTCATTTTACTTCATATCCTGCCGCTCAGTCATAAGATACGCAGCGACGTGGGGCTGATCTCGCTCACCCTGAGCCGCATACTGAACTATGATATCGTCGTCACCCAAAAGTGGAAGCATACGACCTTCAACCTGCCTTCGGATGTCGCCAGACCTTTGTCCGAAGGCCATCTCGGGATCGATACGGTCCTGAACGACCGTTTCCGGATCGCGACACGGTACTACGAGGTCCGGATTAACGGGCTATCGGTCGAAGATTATCATTTGTTTACCGGAGGCGGTAAACACCTGACGGCGCTGAACTTTATGCTCCCGTATTTCTTCCCTGCAGGGGCCGAATGGCTGATCGCTACCGAGGTTCGCGCGGAGACCTCCCCCCTGCATGTTTCAGACGATACGCACGCCAGTTTTTTAGGTTTTAACTCGTACATTTAGCCATCACACACAGACATGATTTGGTATTATTTGATCCCTTTCGGGGTATTCAGTGTCATCAGTATGGTGATGTTTTTCATCATCAACAAGAAGGCCCAGGCACTGAATAACAAGAAAGCCATTTTCTTTTATCTCGCATTCAGCCTGCTGATCGCGGTGGGCGGGCTCATCGGAATGGCTCCCGGCGCCTCGCGCTCCATGCCCGTGTTCTTCGGGCTCCAGTTCGGTTACCTGGCCCTGGGCTACCTCGCCTCTTTTCTTTATAAAAAGAATGCCCCGGCTTCGCTGAGCCAGTACCGCTACGGCGGCGTCTGCTTCGTGCTGGCCAATGCTTTCCTGGGGATGCTGCTCTTTACGCTGGTGTACTATTACTTCAGCCCCGGCGAGCTGGCCCCCTGGTTCGCGCTTGCCGTAGTGCCCTTCGTGCTCCCGGAATTCCTGGCCGCTTCTTTCAGCGCCTACCGCTCCATCCCGGAAGAGATCCACAAGGTCTGGTACTTTCCCATCCACGCGGATGAAGTCGACTACGACAACATCAATACCGATGTCATCTACATGCTTGAGCTGGAGTACGCGAAGTCCATCAACGATAGCCGGCTGATCAATACCAAGCTGCGCGCGCCGGTGGAAATGAAGTTCGGGGACTGGTTCCGCTCATTCATCGAGAATTACAACTACAAATACGAATCCGACCCGATCCAGTATCTGAACTACGACCAGACGCCGCTGGGCTGGATGTTCTACATCAAGCCCTCCGCGCTGAGCCGCACCCGCTATATCGATCCCGAACAGACGATCACCGAAAACAAGATCAGCGAAAAGGACATCATCATCGCCAAGCGCGTCGGGATGGTGGAAGAAGAAGAATATTGAACCTATCACGGCATAGCACATGTTACCGAAGCTCCAATTCAATCTTACCAACTGGGTGGATGGGATGAAGATCTCCAGGGATCATTTCATCGACTCCGAAAACGCCATCGTAGACCAGATACGCGATTCCCGGGCGGCAGCGCTTACCAGCGTCAATTACGGCCTGCTCAAGCCCATGAGCGGGGAGAAAAGCGCCCTCGACTGCAATACTTCCACGAACCAATCCGGTAAATTCAAGGTCACGGTATCCTATTGCCGCGCCGTAACAGCCGGGGGCTGCCGGATAGAGATCATCCCCGGGATACACCCGGAGCTGGTGAGCGACAACGACAGCTTTTACGCGAACGACGGCGGGCGGGGCAGCGGCTACTACGCCATGATCAGCGTGGATCCCTACAACCGGGAGCCCTTCGGCCCCGCTTCTGCGGAGGAATATCCCCCCCGCAACAAATACGGCGTTTCCGCCTATCGCCTCAGCCTGATCCCCATGGATGAGGTCAACACCGGCAGCATGGGCGCCAACCACCTCCCGGTGGCCCGATTCATCGTACGCAACGGCGAGCTCGTGCGCGACGCCGAGTATATTCCGCCCTGCGCCACCATCGCCGCCCATCCCGGTACCAAGCAGATCTACAATACGGTGGCCGAGCGCCTGAACCAGATCCAGGAGGCCTCCGCCGAG
>JASLDA010000439.1 GCA_030151745.1 Chitinophagaceae bacterium
TGAAAAGCCCGGGAAGCACTTTTTTCTTCCCTGCCGTCCTTCTACAAGCTCACCCTTCGACAGGCTCAGGGTGACAGGGACGAAAAGCAGCGCAGATCCCATTGTCACGTCCCGAAGGATTGCGGCGCGCTGCATAAAACCTCAGGATGACATGGATCGATTTCTGGAATAGGCACTTAAGCTTTAGTGTGCGGGGCGACTATTGGTGTTATAACTATGCCCGGCCAGTCCCTAGTAATCCTGCAAATCGTGGCTCTTGCGCGCAAATCCTGGTGCCTGGTTTGACTTTACCTTCCAACGCAGCCTATTTTTGCCCATTATGGCATTTTACGACGAAGAAGAATGGGACGACGAAACCGGGGAAGAGGACGGCAGTCCGGATGCCGCAGAACGTACCGAACGGGTGCGTATCGTGACCGACAAGCGCCAGGAGCCCCTGCGCATCGATAAATTCCTGATGAACCGGGTCGAAGGGGCTACGCGCAACAAGATCCAGCAGGCCCTGGAAGAAGGCCATATCACCGTCAACGGCGGACTGGTAAAGCCCAATTACAAGATCCGGCCCGGGGATACGATCATCGTCTACGATACGCGCAGCGCGGAGACGACGGATGTCATTCCCGAAGAAATGCCCTTGAATATCGTGTACGAGGACGAGTCGCTGCTGGTGATCAACAAGCCTTCGGGCATGGTGGTGCACCCCGGCTGCGGCAATTACAGCGGCACCCTGGTCAACGGGCTCGCCTGGTACCTGAACGAGGAGCAGGGCAGGCTGTCCGAGCTGCCGCGGGTGGGCCTGGTACACCGCATCGATAAGGACACGACCGGGCTGATCGTCGTGGCCAAGACGGAATCGGCCATGAGCCTGCTGGCCGCTCAGTTCAAGAAGCATACGGTCCACCGCCGTTATGTGGCGCTGGTATGGGGCGATCTGAACGAGGAACAGGGGACCATCATCGCGCATGTAGGCCGGCACCAGCGCTTCCGCAAGCTGTTCACGGCCTACCCCGAGGGCGAGCACGGCAAGGAGGCGATCACGCATTACAAAGTGCTGGAGCGCTTCGGGTACGTGACCCTGGTGGAGCTGCAGCTGGAGACCGGCCGCACGCACCAGATCCGCGTGCATATGCAAAGCATCGGGCACCCGCTGTTCGGCGACACCACCTACGGCGGCGACCGCATCGTCAAAGGCACCGTGTTCAATAAGTACAAGCAATTTGTCGAGAATACGCTGGCCATCCTGCCGCGACAGGCATTGCATGCCAGGGAGCTCGGGTTCCGCCATCCGGCCACCGGCGAAGAGCTTATGTTCAGCTCGGAGCTCCCAACCGATATGCAGCAGGCTATCGAGCGCTGGCGCAACTACACCTCGGGCATAGCGGGCCTGCGGCAGCATGCGGGCTGAAAACTGCGGTAAAAGCCCCATGAACCGAGGTGGCCCGCTTGACGGCAGCTTGCACATTGAGTAATTTAGCAACCCGGCCAGAGCATAAAACAGTCGTTAATATGTGCGGCAGCTGCGTGATTCTGAGCCCGGCGTGTTATCTTTGTTATTCACGGTTTTTCTAAAAGTATCTGTTATGGCACTTCTGAACATTGTTCCTCAAATGCTTCTTTCCCTGCCTGGTGGTGGTGAATGGGTCTGGTTAATCCTGATCGTCGTGATCTTCTTCGGCGGTCGCAAGATCCCTGAACTGGCGCGCGGACTGGGTAAAGGCATCCGGGAATTCAACGATGCGAAGGAAGGTGTGAAGAAGGAGATCGAGTCCGGCATGAACGACAAGCCTGCCAATACCAACAGCTCTACAGCGGCCAACAGCTAAGCCGCCAGCTATCCCCTTTGTTGCGGCCCTCCCCGCAGCGTTGCTGATTTTACATTACAACGCTTCCCTCCGGAAGAGTTGCATGCTTTCACCGTCCGCGGAAAGTCGCCTTTCTGCGGAAAAAACAGTCGTCGACTACATGCAATTGAAGGGCGTTTTATTGTCTGCAGCCATCCTCGGCGGTATCGGAGCTTCGGCTCAGAAAGCCGCCCAGCCGGTGACCCTGCAGGCTCCCTCACGGATCATCAAGACGGACACCATCGTCAGGCAATCCAAGCCGATTGCGGGCGTACTGGCTCCTGCTGCACCCTTTACCGGGGTGCCCCTGGCCGGCCATAAAGCCTATTACGGCTCTATGACGGACTATGTCAACGGCTATTGCAAGCAATACCTGGGCGCGCATACGAAGACGCTGTCTACCGTTCAGGGCCGGGGCAATAACCGCTTCTCGCTCATCGATAACATACTCAAGCGCCACGAGATTCCCACCGAGCTCAAATACCTGGCCGTTATCGAATCCGCGCTGAACAACCAGGCCGTATCCCCCGTGGGCGCGGTAGGCCCCTGGCAGCTGATGGAAAGCACTGCCCGGCTGATGGGCCTCACCGTCAACGGCAAGCGCGACGACCGGACCGACTGGTTCAAGTCGACCAATGCCGCGGCGAAATACCTGAGCTTCCTCTACAAGAACCTGAACGACTGGCTGCTCGTGGTGGCAGCTTACAACAGCGGACCGGTTCCCGTGCAGCGCGCCATCGAAAGGACCGGCAGCCGCAGCTTCTGGGACATCAAGAAATTCCTGCCGCGCGAAACCCAGGGACATGTGCTGGCATTCATCGCCACAGCCTCCATCTTCGAAAAGATGAGCTCCTTCATCGGCAAGGGCCAGCTCCCTGACGACTTCAAATTCGGCAACGAGGAGGCCAGCCCCGAGAAGAAGGATCCGCCCGCTCCCAAGATCGTCTTCAGCAAGGAAGAGCTGGAATCCATGGCCATCATCCGCCTGTCCGAGCCCATGTACGAAGACCTGATGCTCATGGAGCTGGGCATCGACCGCGCCCAGTTCAAAAAATGGAACCCGGACTACGACCTGTTCGTCTACGACAGCTACCCGGAAGAGTTCTACCGGCTCCGTATTCCCAAGGAAAAGCTGGATGCATTCATCGAAAAGAAAGAATCCCTCAGCAAGAAAAGCAGGCAGATCTTCACTGCCGGCAACGTACTGTAAGGCTGAAAGATTTTTGTTGTAATAAAGAATATCCCTTACTTTTGCGTCCCGCTTAGAAAACGAAAGACATTTTCCAATGGCCAATCATAAAGCTACCAAGAAAGACGCCCGCCAGGCCCTGAAGCGCCGTGAGCGCAACCGCTACTACGGCAAGACCACCCGCAACGCCATCCGCAAGCTCCTCGCTACGGACGATAAGGCTGCAGCCGGCCAGGAACTGCCGAAGGTTATTTCCATGATCGACAAGCTCGCTAAGCGCAACGTAATCCATAAGAACAAGGCCAGCAACCTGAAGTCTGCCCTCAGCAAGCGCGTTCTGGCTACCGCCTGATCGCAGCGCAGCAACTTGTAAGATCTTATAAAGACATCGGATCAGCCGGCTTCCCAGGAGCCGGCTTTTCTGTTTTATCCCTTTGCCCGGCGTACTTTTGCCGCTCATTTTTCCCGCTGCCCATGCCAATTGCAGATTATCCGCATACCGCTGCCGAGCGCTTCATCCGCTATGTGCAGATCGACACCCAGAGCGATCCGACGTCCCCCTCACAGCCGTCCACCGAAAAGCAGAAAGACCTGAGCCGTATCCTCGAGCAGGAACTGCGGGCCATGGGCATCGCCGATGCCGAGCTGGACGAGCATGGCTATGTCTACGCGACGATCCCGGCCACAACCGACAAGAACGTCCCCGTGCTTTGCTTCTGCGCGCACGTAGATACCTCGCCGGACAGCAGCGGGGCCGGCGTACGCCCGATCGTACACCAGAACTACCAGGGCCAGGACCTGGTGCTGCCGGACGATCCGACCGTCGTGATCACCACCGCGAAGCACCCCTACCTGAAGCAGCGCATCGGCGACGACATCATCACGGCCGCCGGCACCACCCTGCTCGGCGCGGACGATAAAGCCGGCGTGGCCATTATCATGGATCTCGCCAACTACCTTATCCAGCACCCGGAGATCCCCCACGGCAAGATCCGCATCCTATTCACTCCCGACGAGGAAATCGGCCGCGGCGTGAACGCGGTGAATATGGAAAAGCTGGGCGCGGATTTCGGCTACACCCTGGACGGGGGCGAGCGCGGGCACCTCGAAGGGGAATCCTTCAGCGCCGACGCCGTGACGGTGACCTTCCACGGCATCAGCGCGCATCCCGGCTATGCGAAAGGCAAGCTGGTGAACGCCATCAAGGCCGCGGCGCATTTCCTGAACGGCCTGCCGGCAGACAGCTGGGCCCCGGAACATACCTCGGGCCGCGAAGGCTTCATACACCCCCTGGGCATCAGCGGCTCCATCGAAAAGGCGACCGTCCAGTTCATCGTCCGCGATTTCGAGACGAGCATGCTGGCCACGCATGAAGAGCGCCTGCGCAGGCATGTCAACGATACCCTGCAGGCCTTCCCCGGCGTTACGGCCGATTTCGGCATACAGGAACAGTACCGCAATATGCGCGAGGTGCTGGATCTGCACCCCCAGGTGATGCAGCACGCAGAGGAAGCATACCGCCGCGCGGGCATCGCCGCGGAGCGGATCAGCATCCGCGGCGGAACGGACGGCTCCCGCCTTTCGTTCATGGGTCTGCCCTGCCCCAATATCTTCACGGGCGAGATGGGCATCCACAGCCGCCAGGAATATGTCAGCGTCCAGGATATGGAGAAAGCCGTTGAGATTCTGGTGCAGCTGGCCAGGGTATGGACCGAAAATGCGTAAACCGCCAGCGAATGAACGCCCAGCTAAAAACGATATCGCTTACCGTCCTCACGCTCTCCGTCCTTACCATCGCGCTGGTGGAGCTGAGCGGGGTCAGCAGCACCGCCCTGTTCAATAAATACGGCATCGGCAGGGGCGGCGCCTCCGCAAACGCGGTCACCATCGACGAAGGCTCGCAGCGCCATAAACAGGCGATGCAGATGCCCAAGACCGAGCTCAGCTTCAACGATACGAAATACAGCTTCGGCCAGATCCGGGAAGGGGAAATCGTAAAGCACGCCTTCCACTTCAGGAATTCCGGCAAGGCGCCGCTGCTGATCAGCCAGGCCGTAGCATCCTGCGGCTGCACCGTTCCCTCCTTTCCCAAGGAGCCCATCCCTCCCGGGGGCGAAGGCGATATCTTGGTGGAGTTCAACTCCAGCCACCGCAAAGGCCACCAGCAGAAAAACATCCTGATCTTCAGCAATGCCCAGCTCGAGAAGATGAGTATCGGCTTCGATGCGGATGTTATTTAGAATGGCTGGATTGCCGGATGCATCGAGCCGGAAGCCCGGATGCCCGCGGCGCTGGAGTATTGTCTGCCGGAACGGCCTTCAATACGAGCCTGCACATCCGCCCATTGCTTCCGATCCCACCCCCACATTCACCTATCTGTATAAGCTACGTGCATTGACTAATTGACTAATTGACGAATCCCC